>NZ_JBPXMB010000046.1:0-49920 GCF_051918945.1 Streptosporangium sp. LJ11 | reverse complement strand
GGACCCGCAGGACCTGAAGGACCGGCAGGACCGGCAGGCGCCGACGGCGCACCCGGACCTGAAGGACCCGCAGGACCCGCAGGCGCCGACGGCGCACCCGGACCCGAGGGACCCGCAGGACCTGAAGGACCCGAGGGGCCCGAAGGACCCGCAGGACCTGAAGGACCCGAGGGGCCCGAAGGACCCGAGGGGCCCGAAGGACCCGCAGGACCTGAAGGACCGGCAGGACCGGCAGGCGCCGACGGCGCACCCGGACCCGAGGGACCCGCAGGACCTGAAGGACCGGCAGGACCGGCAGGCGCCGACGGCGCACCCGGACCCGAGGGACCCGCAGGACCTGAAGGACCCGCAGGACCGGCAGGACCGGCAGGACCGGCAGGACCCATAGGACCTCAAGGCCCGGTCGGACCGCAGGGTCCCATCGGACCGCAAGGCCCTAGTGGGGGGACGACAGCCGGTACCCAGGTCGTCAGTTACCCGGTCGTCTCCGCCCACATTGTCAGGGCGCCGATTGTCAGGGCGCCGATTGTTGTCAGCGCCCCGTTCACCTGGGCTACTCCTCCGGGTATCTGCACGGCGGTGAGGGCCTGCTGAGGTTTTCCAGGGGCCTCGTGGAAACAGGTCGATTGACGCGCCCCGGCCCGGCGGTTTACTCCGAAGGTCCATAGGACCGGGAAAGTAAAACTCGGGAACGGCCGTGCGGGGCAGGTGGCCGTCAACTGAAATACGGAGAGGTGCGGGGCATTACGCCCCGCACCTCTTCGCCTGTCCCAGGCTCTCTGTCCGAGGCTCTCTGTCCGAAATCTTCTAATACGGATTTCACGACCACGCGAGCCGCCTCTCGCGTTCACCGGCCCGCGAAACGGTGAAACCGAGCAGCCGGACGCGCGCCTCCCCATCCATACCTCCGTCCATATCTCTGCCCCCAACCTCCGTCCACGCCGGTCACGCAACATGACCCCTGGACAACAGAAAGTTTTCCTACATGATTAGTTGGATACCGGTTCCGGCTACGAGTTCAGGAGTTCACCGTGGCGCTCATCCAGCCTGACCCCACCTTCTACCCGTCGGCCCGCGAGGCCATGGCTGCCCCGAAGGAGGAGCTCGCCTACGTCGCGTTGCTCGCCACGACCGGTGACGACCGGCCCGACGGGCTCGCCACGATCGACCTGTCGAACGGGTCGATCGCCGACGTGCACGACATGTCCGTCCCCGGCGACGAGCTCCACCACTTCGGCTGGAACGTGTGCAGCGCGGCACTGTGCCCGTACGCGCCACATCCACACGTGGAGCGGCGCTACCTGGTCCTTCCCGGTCTGAGGTCCAGCAGGATCTACATTTTCGACGTCAAGGACGATCCCTGGTCCCCCAAGCTCGTCAAGACGATCGAGCCAGAGACGATCTTCGAGAAGACCGGGTACAGCCGCCCGCACACCGTCCACTGCGGCACCGACGCCATCTACGTCAGCGCGCTCGGCAACGTGGACGGCGACGCGCCCGGCGGTGTGTTCACGCTCGACCACGACACCTTCGAACCCAAGGGCCGCTGGGAGGCCGACCGGGGTTCGCAGCGGCTGCACTACGACTTCTGGTGGCACCTCGGACACGACACGATGATCACCAGCGAGTGGGGAACGCCCAACCAGATCGAGCCGGGGCCCTCGCTGGAGCTTCTGGTCGGCCGGCAGTACGGTCACAAACTGCACGTCTGGGACCTGGCCAAGCGCAGGCACCTCCAGGAGATCGACCTGGGCGACCAGCACCAGATGGCCCTGGAGCTCCGGCCCGCCCACGACCCGACCAAGACCTACGGCTTCGTCAACAGCGTGATCAACGTCGAGGACCTGTCGGCCAACATCTTCACCTGGTACCTGGAGAACGGCGTCTGGAAGGCCCGTAAGACGATCACGATCCCGGCCGAGCCCGCCGACCCCGACCTGCTGCCCGAGCCGCTCAAGCAGTTCGGCGCGGTACCGCCGCTGGTCAGCGACATCTCGCTGACCCTCGACGACCGGATCCTGCTCGTCTCCGCCTGGGGCACCGGCGAGCTCAAGGCGTACGACGTCTCCGACCCGTTCGCGCCGCGCGAGACCGGCTCGGTCCGGATCGGCGGGATCGCCGGACGCGGCGGTCACCCGGCCGCTCCGGGCCGGACGCTGAACGGGGGGCCGCAGATGGTCGAGGCCAGCAGGGACGGACGGCGCGTCTATTTCACCAACTCGCTCTACCGCTCCTGGGACGACGTCTTCTACCCCGACGGCATCTCGGGCTGGATGGCGAAGGTGGACGTCGCCGACGACGGTTCGATCGCCCTCGATCCGGGTTTCTTCGTCGACTTCGCCTCCGACGGCCGGCGCGCGCACCAGGTCCGCCTGCAGGGCGGCGACTCCTCCTCCGACTCCTACTGCTTCCCGTGACCCCGGCCGAGGGCCCACCGGCCACCGCCACCTTCCCACTCTTCCCAAGGTGTGCCCGATGGATCTGATGCCCCTGCTCATCCTGGCCGGGCTCGGTGCCTTCCACGGCCTGAACCCGGCCATGGGCTGGCTCTTCGCGGTCGCGCTCGGACTGCAGGAGCGCTCGCGCGACGGGGTGCTGCGCGCGCTGCCGCCCATCGTGCTCGGCCACGCGGGCTCGGTGCTGGTCACGCTCGGGCTGGTGTCGGTGGCCCGGCTGGCCGCCCCGCCCAAAGCGGTCTCGTACGGCGTGGCGGCCGTGGTGTGCGGGTTCGGCCTCTGGCGGCTGCTGAGGCGGCGCCATCCCCGCTGGGTCGGCATGAAGGTGACGAAGTGGCAGCTGGCCGGGTGGTCGTTCCTGATGGCCACCGCCCACGGAGCCGGGCTGATGGTGCTCCCGGTCACCCTGCACGGCGGGCACGGCGGGCACGGCGGACATGGGAGCCACGGTGGCCACGACGCCGCCGCGCTGGCCTCGCAGAGCCTGCTGGCGACCGGGGTGCACACGATGGCCATGCTGGTGACGACCACCGTGCTGGCCCTGGTCGTCTACGAGCGGCTGGGCGTGGCGGTGCTCCGCAAGGCGTGGTTCAACCTCGATCTCGCCTGGGCCGTCGCCCTCATCGGGGCGGGCGCCTTCGCCGCGCTCACCTGATGCCGCCCGTCGGGCGAACCGGACGCCGCGCGAACCGGGTGAACCGCCCGGTGGCGGCGTACGTCTCAGGAGCATGCGCCGACTGTTACCCGCACTGCTGGCCGTCGCCGCCCTTTCGGCGTGTGCCATGACCGAGTCCAGCGCGATCACCGCGAAGGGGGTGAAGCGGGAGGTCCCGAAGGACCCCCCGGTCGCGGAGACCGTACGCGGTCTGACCTCCTTCGGGCACGCCCTGTTCGCCGCGACCGCGAAACCCGGGGCCAACACCGTCCTGTCGCCTCTGAGCATCGGTTACGCCTTCGGCCTGGCGAGGGCGGGGGCCACCGGAGCCACCGCCACCGAACTCGACGCGGTCTTCGGCTTCCCCTCCGAGGGGCCGCACACCTCTCTCAACACGCTCACCCGGCAGATCGTCACGACCGACGACCCGCCTCCCCGCACCGAGCCGGACGCGGAACGGGACGCCCAGGAGCGCACCCCCGAGCCGCCGACCGTGGGCATCGCCAACGAGTTGTTCACCCAGGAGGGACTGAGCGTCAAGCCCGAGTTCCTCCGTACGCTCGCGGCGCAGTACGGCACGGGCGTGCGCCAGGTGGACTTCGCCGGGAACGCCACCGAGGTCATCGACGCCTGGGCCGAGGAACGGACGGCCGGGCGGATCAGGAAGGTGTTCGACAACCTGCCCGCGAGGACCAAACTGGTCATCGCCAACGCCGTCTACCTCAAGGCCGACTGGACGACGCCGTTCACCGACCCGCCGGAGGAGGGCGCCACCTTCACCCGCGCCGACGGTACGACGACACGCACGGCCCTGATGCGCCACGACGGTTTCCTCCCCTACGCGGCGGGGTCCGGCTGGCAGGCCGTGGAGCTGCACTACGCCGGAGACGAGCTGGCCATGTGGGTCCTCGTACCGCGAGCGGGCGGCTCCCCCGCCGACCTGCTCTCCCCCGCCGTGATGGCGGAGGTGGCCACCGGGCTCGCGGAGCGGCCGGTGCGGCTCGCCATGCCCCGATGGGACTTCTCCACGAGCCTGGACCTGGCCGAACCGCTCGCGAAGCTGGGGCTGCGGGGGAACGACTACTCGGGGATCACCGACGGGGCCCGTCTCGACCAGGCGATCCATCGCGCCAACATCGCCGTGGACGAGTGGGGTACCGAGGCCGCCGCCGTCACCGGCCTCGCGTTCACCGTGTCGGGCCCGCCCCCGCCGGAGGCCGAGGTCCGCGCCGACCACCCGTTCGCCTTCGCGATCGTCCACCGGCCGACGCTGACCCCGCTGTTCATCGGCCAGGTCGGCGACCCGTCCACGAGGAACTGAGCCGGGCCGCCCGGCGAGAGGTGACCGCGAAGGCCCGGCCGCCCGGCGAAGGCCGCGAAGACCCCGGTCCCGGCGGGCTCAGCCGGAGAGGGTGAGCAGGCCGTTGTCCACCACGGCCCGGCCGAAGGTGCGCGCGAGCTCGGCCAGGCGGGCCAGCTCGTCGTCGGAGAGCGCGGCGTACGCGGGCAGCGCCAGCTCGTCGGTGCGGTCCTCGATCCGCTGCCTGAGCGCCGCGCCCTCCTCGGTGAGCCCGTCACCGGACAGCAGGCCGCGCCCGCGCAGCCTCTCCTCGGCCGCGGTCCACTCCTCCTCGGGCCAGTCGCGGCTGAACTTGAGGAACACCGTGGGGACGTGCCCGGTCGCGGCGTGCAGGACCAGCGCGTCCAGCGGGCCGACGCCCTCGGTGAGCAGCGTCGCGACGTGCCCGTCACCCCGGAACTCGCGAAGCAGCGTCTGGGCGTGCCAGAGCCGCAGGAGCGGCTCCGAGGGCCAGGGCAGCGCGGCGTGCGCGGCGAACAGCGGGCGCCCCTGGGGGTGCTCGCAGGCCCTCTCCGCGGCGCGGACGGCCAGTTCCGTCGTCTCGGCGAGGGTGTCGATCTCGTGGATACCGGCCCGGCGCAGGGCTGCTCCGGCGGCTTCGAGACGGGCCGCGAGCAGCTTCTCCGGCGTCGTGACCTGCCACGCGGCGGGAAGCGCGCGCCGTACGAGGGCGGGGTGGAAGTTGTAGAAGGTCGCGATGACCAGCTCGGCGGAGGCCGTGCCGAAGGCCGCGGCGCGGGAGGCGAAGTAGCCCGCCCGGCTGTCGAGGCCGAGCGCGGCGTAGCGCTCGGTGGCCTCGGGCACGAAGTAGATCATTCCGTGGACGGGCTCCAGGCGGCGCCAGGATTGACGGGCCAGCTGGACGTCGGTCATCACGCCTCCGGGGAGTCAACGGAACGGCCGGCGGCCGGGGTCTCCGGTCTCGCGCCGGGCGAAGCCGATGTTCCCTTCGAACCGACCAGTTGGTATCTGAAAACCTATTCCTACCCGCCAGTAGCAGTCAACGACGACACCTGGTCGCGGTGACGGGACGGATGTTCGTCACGGGGCGCGAGCCGGAGCGCACGGGGGTGACCCGGCGGAGGCGAGGTCCGGAGGTTGCGGCTGACACGGTGTCAGCCCCTATACCTGGAAGCACCATGTTCAGTATCGGAGAGTTCTCCCAGCTCGGCCAGGTGTCGGTGCGCATGTTGCGCCACTACGACGCGATCGGCCTGCTCAGGCCCGCCCATGTCGACCCGGCCAGCGGACACCGCTTCTACCGGGCCGACCAGTTGTCGCGACTCAACCGCGTCATCGCCCTGAAGGACCTCGGTCTCACCCTGCGCCAGATCGGTTCGATCCTGGACGAGCGGGTCGACGCCGCGGAGCTGTACGGGATGCTGCGGCTGCGTCGTGCCGAGCTGGAGGAACGGATCGCGGCGGACACGGCCCGGCTCGTCCGGGTGGAGGTACGGCTCACGACGATCACCAAGGAAGGCCACATGCACCCCGAAGAGGTTCTTCTCAAGTCGATCCCCTCGACGCGCGTGGCGGAGCTCACCGCCGTCGCGGCCAGCTACGACGGCGAGGACATCGGCCCCGTCATCCAGCCGCTCTTCGCCGACCTGTGCCGGCGCGTCGACGCCGCCGGGGTGAAGATCACCGGATACGGCATCGCCCGCTACGAGGCCGAGGCCGACGGCCGGGTGACCGTGCGCGCCGGGCTGGAGGTCGCCGCGGAGACGAGCGACGGGTACGACTTCGCGGTCGTGGACCTGCCGAAGGTCGAGCAGGCCGCCACGATCATCCACCGCGGTCCGATGGAGCAGGTGGGACCGACGTTCCAGACGCTGGCCCACTGGATCGACGAGCACGGCTACCGCGGTGTCGGGCTGGCCAGGGAGGTCTCCATCGACTGTCCCGAGGGCGACCACGACAACTGGGTGACCGAACTGCAGATGACGGTCACGCGGGTGTGACGACCAGGCGGGCGAAGACGCCACGGGCCGCGTCCGCACGAACGCGCTCGCCGCGGTGACCACGAACGACGAACGCGGGGGCGGTCACCACCCGCGGACGACGTCACGCGTCCGTGGTGACCAGGTCGCCGAGGCGGCGGACGTTCTGCTGGAGCCTGCGCCTGAGCATGCGTTCGAGCATGGGAGCGCGCAGGCGCAGCAGGCCGGGGAGCTTGAGCCGGAACCACACGGTCACCCGGCACCGGTCGTCGCTCAGGGGCACGACCGACCTGCCGCCCCCGACGTCTATCCCCGACGTCCCCTGCCAGAGGAACTCCCTGCCGGGCACCACCGAGGTCACCAGGCCGCTGATGTAGAAGCCGCGTCCGGCGAAACGCATGGCCTCGTCGGTGGTGGTGCCCGGGACGACGAGACCCGGCGGGTCGGGCGCCATCGTGGTCACACCCGCACGCCACCGGGGATCCTGACCGAAGTCGGCGACGATCCGCCATATCTCGGCCGCGGGACGGTCTATGTCGATCGACGCCCTCACCTCGATCACCGGCCGTACACGATCCCTGTCAGCCGCTCGAACCTCGCCCGCGGGCGGGCCTGGACGGCGGGCGCCCGGGCGGTCTCCGGACCGGGACCGGTGCCGGCGCCGATGGCGGGCACGCCCCGCCGCGACCGGCCGGGAACGTCGGCCTCGGTCCAGCGATCACCGGCCATCGACCTGCTCTTTTCTATCAAGCGAAATTAGTCGACAAACCATATCCAATCCATATTTGTCACGAATGTTAACTAAAAGGGGTTTTCGTGGTCGGCCCGGCGGCCGTGCCCGCACCCGGCGTACCGGCCGTGCGCGGTGACCCGCGATCACGGCCGGCCAGAGCCGGCGGGCCGGGATCACGCCTGGTCGGAGCCGGTGGCGTCGGGAACACGAATGGTGATGCCGCCGGGCACGACCTTGGCCTTGAGTTCGGTGACGGTGCCCTTGGCGCCGCCGTCCAGTTCGTAGGTCATGGGGGTGGCGAACGTGGCGCTCACCTTGCGCGCCCGGGACATCCGGACGAACGGCGACTCGTCGGACCGTCCCACGCTCATCCGGCCGAGCACGCGGGCCCACTGGATCGGCCCCTCGGCGGTGGTCACGCCGATCTCCAGCCACCCGTCGTCGGGACGCGCGTCGTCGAACGCCTCGATGCCACCGGTGATGGTGCCGACGTTGCCCAGCAGCAGGCAGCTCGCCTCACCCTCGAACCACGTCACACCGTCGATCTTGACCTCCATCTGCACGAGCTCCCCCCGGACGTGGCGCAGCCCCGTCCAGACGTACGCCACGCGCCCCAGGCGGTCCTTCAGCCCCCGGTCGGCGTCCTCGATCATCGCCGCGTCGAATCCGACCCCGGCCATGACGGCGAAGTGCTCCCCGTTGACCTTGCCGAGGTCCAGCTTCCGGCTCTCGCCGTGGAAGGCGATGTGCACAGCCTTGGGCAGATCCTCGGGAATGCCTAGATTCTGCGCGAAGAGGTTCGCCGTCCCCGCGGGAAGGATGCCGACCGTGACACCGGAGCCCGCGAGCGTGTCCACGCAGCGCTGCACCATGCCGTCGCCACCCCACACCAGAACCAGGTCCGCCCCTTCCTCCAGCGCCTTCTTCGCCTTCTTCGGCGCCTTCTTGCTCTTGGGCACCTCGTACCAGAGCAGCTTGCCGACCCCCTCGTCGGCGAGGAGCCTGCGCAGCTCGTCCAGCCCTCCGCCGAACGTCTTCTTCTGGTGGGCGATCACCGCGACCGTGCCGACCTTCTGCTTCCGGGGCAGCATCTGACCTCCTGTAACACCGCGTCGGATACGTCGAACAGCACCGCGTCGGATACCTCGACGGCTGCCCTCACCCCGGAGCGGCAAACGTCGCACCCCCGCTCCGGGAACGGGGGTCCGCACCGCGCGCGCCCAGCTCGCGCCCCGTTTCCTCCGTTTACCGAGCGCTCTCCCAGTTCGGCCAATCGGTGAGGAACAGATCCCAGGAGTCACTATCGTCACAACTATGGAGCAACTGGCGTTCGCCTCGACCACCCTGGTCAACTTCAAGGACGGGACCTACCGCTGGGTGGATGTGAAGCACTTCCGCCTCGCCACCCCGCAGGACGACGAACCGCTGCTCACCGAGCTGCTCTCCCACCAGCTGTACCGGGACGACTACCTGGGATCCGACTCGTGGAAGGACGGCGGGCCGGTGCACGGCCCCTACCGCCTCGACGCGCTCTCCGCCGCCTCGTTCGAGGAGGTCGACCAGGAGTCCGCCTGCGCCACGATCCGCACCTGGGCAGGCAGGTACGCCGACCTCCCCGAGACGATCGCCCACGACCTGGAGGCCGAGGTCTACCCGCTGATCCGCGCGGCCACCTCCCGCTACCGCCTCCGCGACCTCGACGAGGCGGCCCGCGACGACGACCTGGGATGGATTCTCGGCGAGTTCCACGAACTCGTCCTGATCGACCGGGACGAGGACTCCCTGACCGTCATCGTCGCCTCCGACGACTGACCCGACCCCCGGGCGGTGGATCCTGCCCACCGCTCCGCCCTGTACCGGCAGGATCACCGTCCGGCCGGATCGCTCCAGACGGATGAGATGCCTGTCGGCGGTTCTGTCACCCGTGAGATACGGGACACGGCCGACGTACTGGATTCACGATCCAGGAGATCGCAGGGTTCCGAAGCCGCCCAACCGGCGAGACCAAGCCCCTGAGCGAAGCGAAGCGGGGGGCGTGGGGGCGAAGCCCCCACACCGGGGGGCCCGGGGGGTCGCCCCCCCGTGTGAACGACGAAGGGGCCCGCGGGAAGCAGGCTATGCCTGCGAACAGCGGACCCCAGTCACCGAAGTGGAGCTATGGGGATTCGAACCCCAGACCTCCTCCATGCCATGGAGGCGCGCTACCAGCTGCGCCATAGCCCCTTGCGATGCAGATGAAATCCTAACCGACTCGGGACAGTCCTCGCGCCTTCATTCCGGTCACGAGCGCGACGGCGGCGGAGCCCACGGCGCTCGCGGTGATGACGCCGAAGGAGATCACGTACGCGTCGCGGGAGGGGACGGAGGTCCCGGCGATGGTGACGGAGGTGAGGAGGGCCGAGGTCGCGGCCCCGGAGACGCTGCCGCCGATGGAGCGGACCAGGGAGTTGATGCCGCTGGCGATGCCGCTCTGGTCCATGGGCACGTGCTGCACGGCGAGCGCCCCCAGCGCGGCGTAGCCGATGCCGAATCCCAGTCCCTGCACGGCGTTGGAGCCGATCAGATGGAGCACCGAGTCGTTGAAGACGGTGAACCAGCCGAATCCGGCCGCGCACAGGCCCGCGCCGAGGGCGAGGGAGTAGGCGGGGCCGAGCCGGGTGGAGAGGCGGCCCGCCATGAAGGAGGCGAGCAGCATGGTCACGGTGCTGGGCAGGGCGTAGATGCCGACGTCGAGGACCGACCCGCCGAAGCCGTACCCGGCGGACGGAGGCGTCTGGATGAAGCTGGAGATCAGGGTGAAGGAGCCGAACATGGCGAAGCCCAGGAGCATCGAGGCCAGGTTGGCCGGCAGGGACCGGCGGCCGACGAGCAGGTGCAGCCGGATCATCGGCGCCCGGAGCCGCATCTGGCTGAAGACCCACGCGGCGCAGAACAGGATCGCGCCCGCGAACAGCCCGACGACGGTTCCCGAGCCCCAGCCCCAGTCGTTGCCCTTGGAGATCGCCAGCAGCAGGCAGACGAGCCAGACCGACAGCAGCGCCGCGCCGACGAGGTCGGGGCGGCCGCCGGCGCCGACCCCGCCGTCGTGGGCGCTGAGCGCGATGAGGACGACCGCGGACGCCGCGAGTCCCGCGGTGATCCAGAAGACCGGGTGGTGGCTGGGGGTGCGGTCGGCGATCAGGCCGGTGACGATCATGCCGAGGCTGCCGCCGACGCCCATGGTGGCGCTGACCACCCCGATGGCCGTCATCACCCTGGCGGGCGGGAAACCGTCCTTGATCATGCCGATGGCCAGCGGGATCAGCGCGGCCGACGCCCCCTGCAGAGCTCGCCCGGCGATCAGCACGGGGAGGGTGTCGGACAGCGCGCAGACCACCGAGCCCAGGACGAGCAGGCCGACGGTGAACAGGATCATCCGCTTCTTGCCGTACATGTCGCCGAGGCGCGACAGCAGTGGCGTGGCCACCGCGGCGGCGAGCAGCGAGGCGGTGAAGACCCAGGTGACCTCGGCCACCGACGCGCCGAAGGTGACCATCAGCCGGGGCAGCAGCGGGATGACCACGGTCTGCTGGACGGACACGACCATCCCGGCCATGGAGAGCGCCACCAGGGTCAGCCAGAGGCTCCTGCCCTGCCGCGTGG
Source organism: Streptosporangium sp. LJ11 (assembly GCF_051918945.1). NCBI lineage: Bacteria > Bacillati > Actinomycetota > Actinomycetes > Streptosporangiales > Streptosporangiaceae > Streptosporangium > Streptosporangium sp. LJ11. The sequence continues at coordinate 39,134 of NZ_JBPXMB010000046.1, read as the reverse complement.
CGCCCGGTTCGGCGAGGGTCGTTCCCGTCACTGCCCGCTCCTCCGCTGTCGACTTCCGCCCTCGCATGGTAGAGGGTCGCTGTAAACAACCGTTTACCGGGTCGTGTCACATCGGGGTGCCGTGATACGTCTGTCTCCCTATGGCCGTTGAGCGTTTCGAAGAGCACCGCGACCTGCTCACCGGGGTCGCCTACCGGATCCTGGGCAGCGTGACCGACGCCGAGGACGTCGTCCAGGAGGCGTGGCTGCGCTGGTCGGCGGTGGACGTCTCCCGGGTGGAGGACGACCGGGCGTACCTGGTCAAGGTCGTGACGCGACTCTCCATCGACCGGCTGCGGCGGGTGAGGGCCCGGCGTGAGGCCTACGTCGGGTCGTGGCTGCCGGAGCTGATCGTCACCCCGGACGTGGCCGAGCACGCCGAGCTGGCCGACTCGGTGGAGCTGGCGCTCCTCGTGGTGCTGGAGACCCTGTCCCCGCTGGAGCGCGCGGTGTTCGTGCTACGGGAGGCGTTCGGCATGCCGTACGCGGAGATCGGCGAGATGATCGAGCGCAGCGAGGCGGCGACCCGGCAGCTCGCCCGGCGCGGCAGGGAGCACGTCCAGGAGGGCAGACCGAGGTTCGAGGTGGACCGGGGGCTGCGGCGCAGGCTCACCGAGCGGTTCGCCGAGGCGGCCGCGGGCGGTGACCTGGGGGCGCTGACCGCGATGCTCGCCGAGGACGTGTCGCTGGTCAGCGACAGCGGCGGCAGGGCGAAGGCCCCGCTGCGGACCATCGTCGGCGCGGGCAGGGTGGCGCGTTTCCTGTCCTCGATCACGTCCGGGGGCCGCCCGCGGGCCTTCATGGAGAGCATCGGCGCCGAACCGGTCTCCGGCTTCGGCGTGGAGGTCGCGGAGGTGAACGGCGGGCCGGCCGTGGTGGTGACCGCGGACGGCCGGCCGGTCACGGTGTTCTCCCTGGTCGTCGAGGACGGCCTGATCAGGACCATCTTCCTGGTGACGAACCCGGAGAAGCTCTCCCATCTCTGACGTTCCCCTCGGGGAAGACCGGGCGGGGATGTCACGAACGGCGTTCTTCGATCCGTCGTACGGGCATGACACGAGAGACGCGACAGATCAGCATCGTCGGCGGCGGGCTCGCCGGCCTCACCGCGGCCATCGCGTGCGCCGAGGGCGGCGCACGGGTCACCCTCCGCGAGGCGCACCGGGAGCCGGGCGGCCGGGCCCGCAGCACCACCGCGCCGTACGTCGCCAACGAGGGCACCCACGTCTTCTACTCCGACGGCGAGCCATGGCGCTGGCTGGCGGCCAGAGGGCTGGTCCGGCCGTACACCAGGCTCACGCCGGGCATGCTCGCCAGGAGCAGGTTCCGCCACGGCGGCCGGCTGTCGGGCATGCCGCCCTGGTCGCTGGCGAAGGCGCTCGCCAGGCGGCGGCTGCGGGCACCGGTGGACGAGGACTTCGGAACCTGGGCCACCCGCCATCTCGGCGAGGAGGGCATGCGGGCCGCCGCCGGGCTGGTCGGGGTGATCACCTATGACGCGGACCCCGGGCGGCTGTCGGCGGCGTTCGTCTGGGAGCGGGTGCTGCGGGCGACCGCGCCGAGGTATCCGGCCCCGCGCTACGTCACCGGCGGCTGGGGGCAGGTGATCGACCGGATGGCCGTCCACGCGCGCGGCCTGGGCGTGCGGATCGAGACCGGTTCGCGGGTGGACCGCCTGCCCGAGGGCGCCCCCGTGATCGTGGCGACCTCGCTGGACGCCGCCAGGACACTGCTCGGCGACGAGTCGCTGCGCTGGGAGAGCGGTAAGGCCGTCCTGCTCGACCTCGGCGTCCGCGCGAGCGCCGGCGACCTCTTCCTCGTCTCCGACCTGGACGAGGGAGGCTTCATGGAGCGGTACAGCCTGCCGGACCCCTCGCTCGCCCCGGACGGGCACAGCCTCTGCCAGCTGCAGATGCCGGTCAGGCCGGGTGAGACGAAGGCGGAGGCGATCTCCAGGGCGGAGCGGGTGGCCGATCTCGGGCTTCCCGGCTGGCGGGAGCGGACGACCTGGCGGCGGGAGGCCATGTGCAACGGCCGCACCGGCGCCCTGGACCTGCCGGGGGCCACCTGGCGGGATCGGCCCGCGATCGACCGGGGGGACGGCGTCTGGCTGATCGGTGACGCGGTGGCGGCTCCCGGCCTGCTCAGCGAGGTCTCCTCGCACAGCGCCCTGATCGCGGCGGAGGCCGCCCTGCGGGCCGTCTCCGGGGCGGGCCGCTCGAAGCCGCGCCTGACCGCGTGACCGCGTGACCGGCCGGTCGGCCGACCGGCCGTTCACCGGGAACGGTGAGAGCGGTGAGAGCGGCCGCCCGATGCCCCGTGTCCTAAGGACTACGAACCGCCGGCGTACGGACCGGCGGTGGTGCGCATGGTCAGCTCGGAGCCGTCGGCGGACAGGTCCAGGGCCACGGCGATCGTGCCGAGCTCGGCGGTGCTCGACAGGTGCGTCCCCCCGCACGGGATGGAGACCTCGGCCTCGGGCAGGGCGCAGTGCCAGGTGCGCCGGGCGGTCAGCTCCGGACCCGGGGTGTCGATCCTGACGGCGGCGTCGGCCGCGATCCACGCCGTGAGCCGGTCGCCGACCAGGCGGGCGATCTCCGGGAGCTCCTCGGCCAGCCCCTCGGTGCCGAAACCCTTGCGGCGCAGCGACCTGCCCAGCCGGTAGACGTCGTGGCTGCCGCCGGGAAGGATCCGCGAGGAGGCGATGGCCGTCTGGTCGAAGTCGGGGTGGCCCAGCCCGTCGGCGGGCACCTCCTTGCGCCACCGTCCGGCCAGCGCCGCGTTGAGCGCGAGCGCGGCGAGGTGGCAGGCGGTGTGCCCCGCCGAGAGCGCGCGGCGGCCCGCGGCGTCGACCACCAGCTCGACCTCACCGCCGGGCCCGGCGCCGCCGGACCCGGGGGCTGTGAAACCGTCGCCGGCGAGCTCGCCGTCCGCGACGGGTTCGGCGGTGACGTGGACGACCAGCCAGTGCCAGCCGGGGGTACCCCGGCGCACCGGGATGTCCGCGCCCAGATGGACGGTCTCCTCGCCCTCGGCCACGGCTCCGGTGACGCAGCCGGTCACCGCGAGCCCGCCGATGGTGCCCGCGTCGGCCGGCTGGTCGGGCCAGGTGTGGTCCAGCGGGTGGAAAGGGGTCTCGGCCACGATGGTCCCGTACCCGTCCCCGACCGGCACGGTGGCGACGACGGCCGAACGCCCCCTGACCGCTCCGCCCGGGTAGGTGACCCGCGTCGAGTCCGTGATGGGCATCGCCCCATTATGCCGGTACGGCTTGCGCCGCCCCCGCAGGGGCGCAAGCCGTACCGGTCCACGGTGGATCAGCGCGCGAAGGACGGCTCGTCCTCCAGGTAGCCCGGACGGCCCGCGTACCAGCCGGCCACGAACTGGGCGGCGACCACCGCGAACAGCAGCAGGAACGGCAGCGTCCAGCCACCGGTCGACTCGTGCATGACGCCGACGACCAGGGGCCCGGCACCCGCGATGAGGTACCCGGTGCTCTGCCCGAAGGCCGACAGCGCGGCCGTCGCCTCGGAGGTGCGGGTGCGCATGGCGAGCATGGTCAGCGCGAGCGGGAACGATCCCATGCCGATGCCGACCAGGCTGGCGAAGGCCCAGGCCAGAGCGGAGGGCCCGAGCCAGAGGCCGAGGAAACCGGCTGCGTAGAAGAGGACGAAGACGGCCACCGCGGGCCTCTGGTCGGAGAACCTCGACGTGATCGAGGGCACGACGAGCGAGACCGGGATGCCGATCGCGGTGAAGACGCCCAGCACCAGACCCGCCTGCGCGGTGGTGTAGCCGCCGTCGGTGAGCATCTTCGGCAGGAAGCCGAACATGATGTAGGCGACCATGCTCTGGGTGCCGAAGTAGGCGGCGACCGCCCAGGCCAGCCTGCTGCGGAGCAGGGCGCGGGCACCCGTTCCCGCGCTCGCGCCGTGCCGCTCCGGCTCACTGCGCGAGAGCGCAAGCCACGGAATGGCGGCGACGGCGGCGAACGCCCCCCACACCCCCAGGGCAACGTGCCAGTTGCCGTCGGTGGCCCGCTGGATGGGCACGGTCGCGGCGGCCGCGAGCATCGTGCCCACCGCCAGGGCGGTGGTGTAGACGGTGGTCATGGCCCCGGCCCGGCCCGGGAAGTGACGCTTGATCAGGCTGGGGATGAGCACGTTGCCCACCGCGCCGCCCGACAGCGCGAGGGCGCTGCTGTAGAGGAAGACCTCGGCCGAGCCCACCATCGATCGGACGAGCAGGCCCGCGCCGAGGACGATGAGGGCGAAGAGCAGCAGGCGGTGCTCTCCGACCTTCCTGGCCAGCGCGGGGGTGACCGCGCCGACCGAGGCGAAGATGAGCACGGGGAGCGTTGTGAGCAGCCCGGCTCCGACGGCGGTCATGCCGAGACCAGAGGTGATCTGGTCGAGAACCGGCCCGACGCTCGTGACGGCGGTACGCAGGTTCAGCGCCGCGAGAACGATTCCCAGCACGAGCAACCAGGCGAGAGAGCCTGTCGTTCCACCGGTGCGGCCCCTGGTCTGATGGGTGAGCACGCTCATGCTGGTTCCAGTCCTCCTCAGTAATTTCATCCAATCGTAGGATGATTGGCTGACCCCGACTGTAACAGGAGCGAAACCTTGATTTGTTCCTGACCGCATGCACCGGATCCGAACGGGCGCGAATCGCTGACAACATGAAAGCCGGGCCACGTCCCTGTTTACAGAACGTGACCCGGCTCTCTTACGCACCGGTACGGCTCCCCGGCTTCCGGATGCCCGGAATCCCGGACGGTTCGGGCACCGGACGCCGGAGCGACGCCACCGGGCGCGCCTGCGCCGGGCGCGCGGCCCGGGGCCGGCCGGCGCCGGACGCGCGTCTCGAACGAGGATCCACCGCCCGGTCAGGGCGGCGGGGCTTCAGGTGGGCGACCCCGGCGGGCGGGCGTCAGATGCGCGGCCCCGGGGAGGGCGGCGGCTCCTCGCCGAGCCCACGACCGGCCGGGGGCAGCGGCGTGCCACCGGGCGGGGGAAGCCCCGGGTCCGACGGGTAGGACTGGCCCGCCGTGCGCGGGGGCGGCGAGGGCACGGCGTCGTCGGATCCGTAGCCGCCTCCCGTACCGGTGCCGCCGTACTCGCCCGGCCTCCGGTCACCGGCACCACCGGTGCCGGCGTCGCCGTGCTCGTGCGGGCCGGGCACGTCGCCGCGCCACGCGCCGGTCTCGCCGCCGCGCGACTCGATGAAGGTCTTGAAACGCTCCATGTCGCCGCGGACGCGCAGGCGGACGATCTGCAGCCAGTCTCCGACGGTCTCGACGAACCCCTCGGGGTCGTACTCCATCTGCAACGTGACCCGGGTGGTGTCGGGGCCGAGGCGGTGGAAGGTCACCACGCCCGCCTGGTGCGGCCGCTCGACCGACTTCCAGGCCACCCGCTCGTCGGGGTGCTGCTCGGTGATCTCCGCCTCGAACTCCCGGCGGACCCCCGCGATCTCGACGACCCACGCCGTGCGCGTGTCGCTCAACTGCTTGATCGTCTCGACGCCTTCCATGAACTCGGGAAAGCTCTCGAACTGGGTCCACTGGTTGTACGCGGTCCGAATCGGAACGTTGACGTCGACGGACTGTTCGATCGAACTCATGACCGTGTCCTCCCTTGTGGTTCGGTCGGTACGGGAGGCACACATGCCCGATGAGATGCGGGCCTAACTAGCGGCGCCGCAAAAGCCAGTAGAGCCCCAGGATAGGCAGAACAAATGGGATGAATAGGTATCCGCTTCCATAGCCCGACCAAACTGTGGCGCGCGGGAAGGCCTCGGGGTCGGCCATGCTGAGCGTGCCCACGACGAGCACCCCGGCCAGCTCGACACCGCAGGCGACCAGTGCCAGGGTCCTGTTCCCCCTGGCCAGCGCCACGGTGAGCACGACGTAGACGGCGGCGGCGAACGCCGACAGCGAGTAGGCCAGCGGGGCCTCCGAGAACCGGGTGGCGATCTGCACGGCGGCGCGGGCTCCCGCGGCGAGGGCGAACACCCCGTAGAGCGCCACCAGCGCGCGTCCGGGCCCGGTGCCGATCGCCGGCTCGCTCACGGCAGTCCCTGCCAGACCTGGAGCATCCGCCCGACCATGCCGGGAATCGCGAAGCCCGCCACCGCGATCACCGCAGGACCCCAGCGCGAGCGCTCGCCGACCCCCCAGAACGCCGCCGCCGGCGGGATCACCAGGCTGCCCGCCAGATAGCCGATGAGCGTGGCCGTCTCCGCGGGCCCCTCGCCCCTCACCAGCGCGGCGATCACGAACCCGGCCTGGACGAGCAGGCCGAGTTCCAACACCCCGAGCGCGACGAGGAGCGTTCTCCCCATCGCCCTGTTCCTCGCCGTGCTGACGAGGCCGAAGATCCCGATCACCAGCGACAGCAGGATCAGGCCGGTCGCGAGCGGGCCGATCATCGCGACCTCAGGACATCGAGAAGCATGGGCAGAAGGGTACTGCCCGGCCCCCTCGCCCCCCGCGCCGCGCCACGTACTCTGGGGCCGTGGAGAGGATCCTGGTCAGTGCCTGCCTGATGGGGCGGAGGGTCCGTTACGACGGGGCCGCCAAGACGAGCGGCGACGCGCTGCTGGCCGCGTGGCGGCGGGAGGGACGGCTCGTCCCGTTCTGCCCCGAGGTCGAGGGCGGCCTGCCCGTCCCGCGCCCGGCCGCGGAGATCGAGGGCGGAGCCGGGGGCGAGGCGGTGCTGGCCGGGACGGCCCGGGTGCTGACCGCCGGGGGCGCCGACGTCACGGAGGCCTTCCTGGCCGGCGCGCGGGCGGCGCTCGCCGCCGCGCGGGCCCACGGTGTGAGGGTGGCGATCCTGAAGGAGGGCAGCCCTTCCTGCGGCAGCCTGACCGTTCACGACGGCGCCTTCGGCGGCCGGCGGGTGCCCGGCCACGGGGTCACCACCGCCCTGCTGGAACGGCACGGCGTCGCGGTCTTCGGCGAGGACCGCGTCGCCGAGGCCGCCGCGCGCCTGCGCGATCTCGGCGACCGGCCCCCGGACCCGCGCGAGGAACACCCCCGCGACCTCGGCGACCGGCACTCCGGTCGTCCTTCCGAAGAGCACCCCCGCGATCCCGGCGCTCCCGCGGACCGGTCCTAGTACTCCCACAGGTCGGTGCGGTTCTCCCCTCCGATGCAGAAGACCGCCGAGCCGTGCTGTCCCTGGACGAGGTCGACCCGGATCCAGCCGGTGGCCGAGGCGACCTTGGCCTCGTAGCCCGCGTTGGGAGCGGCGGCGATCAGGCGGCACACGCCGTCCTCGATGGCGAACGAGACCGAACCGCCCTTGACGTTCACCACGCGCAGGTTCTCGGTGGAGATCGACTGCGTCCTGGTGGCCGTCGCCTTGGGCGCGGCGGACGACGAGGGGGCGGGGGCGGCCTGGGTCGCGGCGGGCCTGGACGGAGACCGGGACGGCGACGCCGACGGCCCGGGACGGGAGAGCCCGGTCTCCCGCGCGCGTACCGGCATCGCGGCGGTCCTCGACGGGGAGCGGCCCGGGCGCGGCCCGGCGGTCTCCCGCCCGGACGGGGTGGTACGGGGCGCGGAGGTCCGGCCGGGCGCGGCGGAGGAGGCGGTCGGCGTGCCGAGGACCTGCGGCCCCGTGGGCGCTCCCGGCGGGAGCGTCGAGTCTCCCGTACGGCCGATGGCGGCGTTCAGCGGTTCGATGCTCGCGTCGTCGAAGACCTCGCTGCGGAGCACGTCACGGACGCCGAACCAGGCGACCGAGATCGCCAGGACGGTGGCCCCGCACCACACCGCTATGAATCCCAGCGTCTGCCGCATGTCGTGAATTATTACGCCATACGTCTCACCGTTCACTACCGTTACATGGCATGGCGACGGTTCTAGTGGTCGAAGACGACGAGTACGTACGATCCGCGATCATCCAGGAACTCAGCAGGCGCCAGCACGCCGTGCGCAGCGCGGGGCGCGCCCTCGACGCGCTGAGGGAGATCACCCAGAACCCTCCGGACGCGGTGGTCCTCGACCTCGGGCTGCCCGACCTGGACGGGGCGGAGGCGCTCAAGATGGTCCGCAGCGTCTCCAGCGTGCCGGTCATCGTGGCCACGGCCAGGGACAACGAGGCGGAGATCGTCCGCCTGCTCCAGGCGGGGGCCGACGACTACCTGGTCAAACCGTTCTCCGGCGACCATCTGAACGCCCGTCTGGACGCCGTGCTGCGCCGGGCGCGGAGCGCGGCCCCACCCGCGGTACTGTGCGTCGGCGCGCTGTCGGTGGACCTCAACCGGCGCGAGGCCGGGCTGGACGGCGCCGCGCTCACCCTCACCAGGCGCGAGTTCGACCTGCTCGCCTACCTCGCCGCCCGCGCCGACCGGGTGGTCTCCCGCAAGGAACTGCTCACCGAGGTGTGGCAGCAGTCCTACGGGGACGACCAGACGATCGACGTCCACCTGTCCTGGCTGCGGCGCAAACTCGGCGAGAGCGCCTCCTCCCCCCGCTACCTGCACACCGTACGCGGCGTGGGGGTCATGCTGATCACACCGCCGTGAGGCGGACCCTGGCCCTGCTCACCGTCGCGGGAACCTCGATGGTCGCCCTGGCCTTCCTGATACCGCTCGGGCTCATCGTCAGGGAGATCGCCCACGGCCGGGCCATGGCCGAGGCGGAGCGGCAGGCGTCGGCGCTGGTCCCGGTGCTGGCCATCACCGTCGATCCCGACCGGCTGACCCACGCGCTGCTCAGCACCGGCGCGCGGGACCGGATCGCGGTCCACCTGCCCGGCGGCGGCTCGGCCGGCACCGTCAGGGCCCCCGCCGAGACCGTGGCCGCGGCCTCCCGGCTCACCCGGGCCATCACCGCGGAGATGGACACCGGCTACCTCCTGCTGCGCCCCGTCGCCCTGGACGGCGGCAGGACCGTGGTCATCGAGATCTTCATCCCGTCGGCGGACCTCACCCGGGGCGTCGCCTCGTCGTGGGCGGTGCTGAGCGGGGTGGCGGCGGTGCTCGTCGCCGGATCGCTGCTGGTCGGCGACCGGCTGGGCGTGCGCGTGGTGCGCTCGGCCCGGCGGCTGGGCCGGGCGGCGAGCGCCCTGGGCGCCGGGGACCTCAGCGTCCGCATCGAGCCCGAGGGCCCGCCCGAGCTGGTCGCGGCCGGCGAGGCGTTCAACAGCATGGCCGACCGCGTGACCCAGTTGCTGGCCGCCGAGCGGGAGATGGCCGCCGACCTGTCGCACCGCCTGCGCACCCCCCTCACCGCGCTCCGGCTCAGCCTGGACCACCTGGGACCCGAGGCCGAGCAGAGCAGGAGCGCGCTGGGCCGCCTGGAGGCCGAGGTGGACCAGATCATCGCGGCGGCCAGGCAGCCCTCCCGCGCGCCGGAACTCGTCCACTGCGACGCCGCCGAGGTGCTGCGCGAACGGCTGACCTTCTGGTCCGCGCTCGCCGAGGACCAGCGGCGTCCCTGGGAGCTGATCGGCGCCTCGGCCCCCGCGCGGGTCCCGGTCGCGGCCACCGAGCTCAGCGCCGTGCTGGACGCCCTGCTCGGCAACGTCTTCCGGCACACCCCCGAGGGCACGGCGTTCACGGTGACCCTGCACCAGGGCGCGGGCACCGTCGGCATGCTGATCGCCGACGCCGGCCCCGGCATCCCCGACCCCGAGGCGGCGCTGCGGCGCGGGGCCAGCGGGGCGGGATCGACCGGGCTCGGCCTGGACATCGCCCGCAGGCTCGCGGAGTCCTCGGGCGGCACGCTGCGGATCGACGCCTCCTCCCTCGGCGGCGCCAGGGTCCAGCTCTGGTTCCGCACCGACCGGCACGACCGGCCCCCGCGTACCGCCCGGCGCCTGGTCGGCGACCGCTGGCCGCGCAGGAACGCGACGCGCTGAGAGACCTGTCCCGGGCCGCCGGGGAACAACGCCGTACGCCGGTACGGGGCGGCCCACGGGAGGGACCCCGGCGTTGGTTAGGTCACCCGTAAACCCACCTTAAGTAAGGCTAAAACGCGCTGTTTCACCGCTCCGACTGGCCGATCATGGAGAGGAGCGCGGACGTCACCCGCGTCCACGGTTTCCGGCTCGCCCTACCGTGCCGGCCTCGTATCCAGACGGAGGAGGCGCGGCCGGCGCGGCAAGGGCGAGCCGGGAATCCGTTTTCACGCCCTCGCCGGATAATTCGTGACATGCGCGCGAGCCGTCTCATCTCCCTGCTGATGCTCCTGCAGACCCGCGGCAGGATGACCGCCCGGGAACTGGCGGCCGAACTCGAGGTCTCGGTCCGGACCGTCTACCGCGACGTGGACTCGCTCCACTCCGCCGGCGTGCCGCTGTACGGCGACGCTGGGCCCTCCGGCGGTTACCGGCTGCTCGACGGTTACCGTACCCGGCTCACCGGGCTGACCGCGGGCGAGGCGGAGTCGCTGTTCCTGGCGGGGATGCCGGGTCCCGCCGCGGAGCTCGGCCTGGGCTCGGTGGTGACGGCCGCGGGGCTCAAGCTGATGGCGGCGCTCCCGGTCGAGCTCAGGGACAGGGCCGGGCGGATCCGCGAGCGCTTCCACCTCGACGCGCCCGGCTGGTACCACGGCGCCGACGAGACCCCGCACCTGGCGGCGGTGGCCGACGCCGTCTGGAACGAGCGCCGCCTGGAGATCCGCTACCACCGCTGGAAGGCCCCCCAGGACGTGGTCCGCACGCTGGAGCCGTACGGGCTGGTCCTCAAGGCGGGACGCTGGTATCTCGTCGCGCGCGGCGGCGAGCACGTGCGCACCTACCGGGTCTCGCAGATCCTGGAACTGCGCGCGCTCCGGGAGTCGTTCGAGCGGCCCGCCGGTTTCGACCTCGCCGCGCACTGGAACGGCGCCCTGGAGGAGTTCGAGGCGCGGCTCCTGCGGGGCGAGGCCGTCATCCGGCTCTCGCCGTTCGGCATGGAGCGGCTGCCGGACATGGTCCGCCCGGCCGTCCTGCGAGCCGCCGAGGCCACCGCGGAGGCCCCGGACCACGAGGGCTGGACGCGGCTCACGGTCCCGGTCAAGTCCCCGCGGCACGCGCTGGCGGAGTTCCTGCGCTTCGGCGCGGATCTGGAGGTCGTCGCCCCGGCGGAGCTGCGCGACCTCGTCGCGGAGACCGCGCGGGCGGTGGCCGGGATCTACGGCCGGCCCGGGACCGGGTGACCACGGCCGTTCCCGGGCCTCAGAACGACCGGCGCCGTTCCCAGGCCCCGGAAGACGACCGCCGCCGTTCCCGAGGCCGGAAACGCCGAGATCCCGCCCGATCGTGGTGATCGGACGGGATCTCGGCGACGTCTTCGCGGCCCGTCCGGAGAACGGCCCGACGTGGAGCTATGGGGATTCGAACCCCAGACCTCCTCCATGCCATGGAGGCGCGCTACCAGCTGCGCCATAGCCCCTGGTCACCGCTTCGAGTGCTCTCGTCGCGGCGCTCGGGAAGCATATAAGGACACCCGCGTGTTCACCTAATCGACGACCACACGGCCCGCGCCCGCCACCGGGGCGCAAGCCGCGCCGCTCGAAGGTCACTCCTGGGTGACCTCGGGGTTGTCGTCGCTGCTGACCGGCTCGGGCAGAGTCCCGGCGTTGTGCTCCAGCAGGCGCCAGCCCTTGCGCGCCTCCTCCAGCACCGACCACGAGCAGTTTCCGAGGCCGCCCAGGGCGGGCCAGAGCTCCTGCGGCAGGTTCATGAGCCTGGCGATGCCGAGCCGGATCGCCGCCCCGTGCGAGACGACGACCAGCAGGCCGTCGGAGTCGACCTCCGCCGCCCAGCGGCGCACGGCCGAGGAGACCCGGTCGGCGACGTCGCCGACCGCCTCACCGCCCGGTGCCTCCCAGCTGGTGAACTCCCGGGGCCACCTCTCGGAGATCTCCTCCCGGGTGAGCCCCTCCCACTGGCCTCCGCCCCGCTCGCGCAGGTCCTTGTCGACGGTGACGTCCAGGCCGGTGACGCGTCCCAGCGCCGAGGCGGTGTCGAAGGCCCGCTGGAGATCGGAGGAGACGATCATGGTGGGGCGGAGCGCGGCGAGCAGCGAGGCCGCGCGGGTGGCCTGCGCGACCCCGGTCTCGTCAAGGGGGATGTCGCTGTGACCCTGGAAGCGGTGCTCGACGTTCCACAGCGTCTGGCCATGCCTGAGGCAGACGACGCGACGACTCACTCAGCTACCGCCCCGCGGGCGCGCTGGGCGGCGACCTGGGTCACGCTGTCCGGCAGCGCGATGGAGGGGCAGTCCTTCCACAGGCGCTCCAGCGCGTAGAAGGTGCGGTCCTCCTCGTGCTGGACGTGCACGACGATGTCGATGTAGTCCAGCAGGACCCAGCGGCCCTCGCGCTCGCCCTCGCGGCGGACGGGCTTGGCGTCGGCCTCGATCCGCAGCCGGTCCTCGATCTCGTCGACGATGGCGCGGACCTGACGGTCGTTGGTGGCGGAGCAGAGCACGAACGCGTCGGTGATGACGAGCTGGTCGCTCACGTCGTAGGCAAGGATGTCATCGGCCAGTTTGTCCGCCGCCGCCTCGGCGGCGAGCCTGACGAGCTGGACGGATCTGTCGGTTGCTGTCACGGTGTGGGTCAGTCCTCCTGCTAGTCGGCGCTGTCACCTATCAGGGTGCCCGATTCGGCGCTCGTTGAAGAGCCACCTTTTGAACAACGCCTATCGTGTGCCACCCGATTCCGCGCCGCAAACGAATTGGCGGCCTGATCAGGGGCGTCCTCCGCGGTCGGGACCGCGCTTGTCGATCTCGGGTGGGACGGGCACCGGCCGGGCCGTTCGACGGTCATGCCGGGTGAGCTGCGGATACTCGTCCCACGCAAACTTCCCAAATCATAGCGAATTTCATCGGAACACGTTCTCACCTGCGGCATTTCACCAGATCATCGTGATTCACCGGATTTTTCACCATCCGCCGCTCCGGCCACTCTCCGCGCCGGCCCTCGGCCACCGCCCGGCCCTGCCGGCCCGCCCGGCACCCGGCCTGCCGGCCCGCCCGGCGAGAACACCGATCGGGCCCGCCCAGGCCCGCTCGCAGAGGTCCGGAGGTCACGAGGACGTACCGCCGTAGAGATGCCGCTTGTTGATGTACTGGACGATGCCGTCGGGGACGAGATACCAGATGGGCTCCCCCGAGGCCACCCGCTGGCGGCACTCCGACGACGAGATGGCCAGCGCCGGGATCTCCACCAGGCTGACCTTGCCCTCCGGCAGGCCGGGGTCGTGCAGGACGTGGCCGGGCCTGGTGGCCCCCACGAAGTGCGCGATGGTGAACAGCTCGTCGACGTCGCGCCAGCTCAGGATCTGGGCGAGGGCGTCGGCGCCGGTGATGAAGTAGAGATCCACGTCGGGTCCCCAGGCGGCGGAGATCTCCCGGAGCGTGTCGATCGTGAAGGTGGGCCCCGGGCGGTCGATGTCGACGCGGCTCACCGAGAACCGGGGGTTGGAGGCGGTCGCGATGACCGTCATGAGATAGCGGTCCTCGGCGGCTGAGACGATCTTGTCCGCCTTCTGCCACGGCTGGCCCGTCGGCACGAAGACCACCTCGTCGAGATCGAAGTAGTGGGCGACCTCGCTGGCCGCGACCAGATGGCCGTGGTGGATCGGGTCGAAGGTCCCGCCCATGACGCCCAGACGTCGCTTCCCCTTGCCGGTAGGCGCGTTCATCATGAAACGGACCATACGTGCAAGCCGTGCACAGCTTTTAACCACCCCCCGCGCGGGGCAGGCGGACCCGACGTAGCATGCCGGACATGACCACCACCCCGGATCGCCACCGCGTGCAGCTTCCCGGCATCAGCTCGCGCGCCTACGAACATCCTGCCGATCGGTCCGCGCTGGTCGCCCTCCGGTCGCTCAGCGGGTTCGACACGGTGCTCAAGCAGATGTCCGGCCTGGTCAGCGAGCGCCGCCTGCGCCTGATCTACCTCGCCTCGGCCGTGCGGACCAGCGACACCCAGTTCCGAGCCCTGCACGACATGGGCCGCGACGCGGCCTACACGCTCGACCTCCACCGCATTCCCGAGGTCTACGTGCAGCAGAGCCCGCTGGTGCAGGCGAAGGCGATCGGCTTCGACGACCCGTTCATCGTCGTCACGACCGGCCTCCTCGACCTGATGGACGAGGAGGAGCAGCGCTTCGTCATCGGCCACGAGACCGCCCACATCCTGTCGGGCCACGCGGTCTACCGCACCATGCTCGACATCCTGACCCGGCTGGCCACCCGCGTGGCCTGGATTCCGCTCGGCTACATCGGCCTGCGCGCGATCGTGGCCGGCCTGGAGGAGTGGCACCGCAAGTCCGAGCTCTCCGCCGACCGTGGCGGCCTGCTCTGCGGCCAGGACTCCGACGCGGCGCTGCGCGCCCTGATGAAGCTCGCCGGCGGCTCGCGCCTGCACGAGATGAACATCGAGGCCTTCCTCGACCAGGCGCGGGAGTACGACACCGCGGGCGACGTCCGTGACGGCCTGCTCAAGGTCCTCAACCTGCTGGGCACCACCCACCCGTTCGCCGTCTCCCGCGTCGCCGAGCTCGACAAGTGGCGCCGCGGCGGCGAGTACGACACGATCATCGCCGGGGAGTACCCCCGCCGCACCGACGACGCCAACGCGAAGATCTCCGAAGAGATCAGGGCCGCCGCCCGCTCCTACCGCGACTCCTGGTCGCAGTCCCAGGACCCGTTCATCGGCGTCCTGCGCGACGTGGCCGAAGGCGCCGTCAACGCCGGGGAGCGCATCTTCAATCGCTTCTCCCGCCGCGATGGAAATTAACGGAGAGTTCCACCGAAAGGGTCCGGGCAGCTGTTCTCGGGCCCTTTTCCATGCGAGTCATCCATACGCCGGATTGCCCTGTTGCCGCGTCACAAGAATTGACGAAGCCGGATAACCGCACCGGCGCCTCGCCCTCCCGCGGCACCTGGATCGCCACACCGGCCGGGGTCGCCCGGCCTCCGCCGATCCCGCCGCGGGGAGGTCCCTCCCCCGCGCCGCTCCCGGACCGGATTCCCTACACGAGGAGGGCGATCGCGCGTACGGCCGCGGAGCACAGGGCGACGAACCCGCCCAGCACGGCCAGCGCGCGCAGACCCTCCTTGCGGAGCTCGACGAGCTCGGCGCCGATCCGCTCGATCTCCCTGCCGAGGATGCCTCCGCAGACGACGCCGAACACGACGCCGGCGACGGCGACCGGGGCGGGATGCGCCCACCAGTCGGGCGGCAGCGAGCCGCCGAGGGTCAGCCAGAGCGCGCACCCGGCGAGGGTCGCCGCCGGCAGCCCCGGCCACACGAGGGCGGCCAGCAGCGAGACGGCGAAGGTCAGCGGGAACCCCAGCACCCGCAGGATCACCCGGGTCCTGACCGACTTGCGCTTCCTGACCAGCCAGTGACCGACCCACAGCGTACGGGCCAGCGTGGCGAACAACCCGGTGACGGCGAAGGTGGCCGGCGGCCAGATGGCCGTGGCCACGACGCACGGGACGGCCAGGACGGCCAGCAGGAGCAGCGCCGCGTTGCCCGCGGGCAGCGGCCCCGCCCTGCCCTCGCCCCTGAGCTCTCCGGCCGCACCGCCCCGCCCCCTACCCGCCTGACGCCGGACGGTCCTGGACGCGGCGGCCGGGCGCCCGCCGCGCGACGTCTCGGCGGCCGTGGAGACCCGGCCGGTCCTGGACGTCTCACCGACCGTGGCGGCCGGACGTCCGCCACGGGACGTCTCACCCGCCACCGGGAGCGCCCGCGCCGCACGGGCCGCCTCACCGGCGGGCACCGCCCGCCCACCGCGTGGCGTGCCGTCAGCACCGGCCGGGAGGCGGGACGCCCGCACCGCGCCGTCCGCCGGGGCGGGCGGCCGTCCCCTGCCGGTCTCCGCCCTGGCCGCCCTGCCACCCCTGGCGGGATCCTCACCCTTGGCGGCGGGCTTGGGGCGGCTCTCCTGCCTTCTGGCCGGGCCGGTCTTCTCCCCCGCCGGAGCCGGCGACTTCCGGACCGCCCCCACCTCGGACGGGATCACGCGGGCCAGGCGGCCCAGGCGGCCGGTGAGGAGCGCCGCGGTGGGGCGCTTGGCCGGCTCGCGGTGGAGGGCGGCGCGGATCAGCGGCAGCAGGGCGGCCGGGACGCCCTCGAGGTCGGCCTGGCCGTTGAGGATCGCGTACATCTGCGCCTCGACGGTGCCCCCGCCGAAGGTGGGGCGGCCGGTCGCGGCGAAGGCCACGGTGGCCGCCCAGGCGTGCACGTCGGCGGGCTCGCCCACGTGCTCGTCGGCGAACAGCTCGGGGGCGGCGTAGCCGGGGGTGCCCAGGAAGGTGCCGGTCAGGGTGAGCCGGGTGGCGTCCAGGACGTGGGCGATGCCGAAGTCGATGAGGACGGGCTCGTCGTCTCCGTCGACCACCACGTTGGCCGGTTTGAGGTCGCGGTGCACGACCCCTGCCGCGTGGATGATCGACAGGGCGACGGCCAGCCCCTGCGCGACACTGAGCAGGGCGCCGTCCCGCAGGGGGCCGTCACGGCGCACCCGCTCCAGGAGGGTGTCTCCCTCGATGTGCTCCATGACCAGGTAGGGCCGGTCACCGTCGAGATCGGCGTCGACGACGCGGGCGACGTAGGGGCTCTCCACCCTGCGAAGGGCGCGGACCTCTCGCTCCAGGCGCACCCGGGCCTCGGAGCCGGCGTCGTGGACGTCGTGGAGCACCTTGAGCGCGACGTTGTCACCCCGGCGGCTGGAGGCGAGGTAGACCTCGCCCATTCCCCCACGGCCGAGACGTTCCAGCAACGTGTAGGGACCGACCCGCCCGAGACGACCCACGTGACCTCCTGCGTCGGCCACATGGGTCAGGGACCGCTGCGCCTATCGGGTCGCTCACTCCCGCTCGCTTCCCTGCTCTCCAGCCATAGGAGACCACACCATAGCGGGCGAGTGTGACGTTTTCCCGATGGCACGCCGGACTCCCGGAAAGATCCGGGAAAGCGGGACGCTTCGCGGGCACGGGGCCGGCCGGGCTCGGGTCACGCCACGGGCGAGACGTCTCAGGGCCGGCGCACCGGCCCTCGGTCCGGGTCTTCCAGCAGGCTGTCGAGCTTCGCGGTGGGTTCCGCCGACAGGTCCCGGCGTCCGGTACGGCGCCAGTTGACGTGCCCGCGACTCTCCAGCAGCAACAGCAACCGGTCAGCACCGAAGAGGACAAGAGCTATGAAAAGGAACGCAACGACGATTTCCATAGAATCCAGTCAAACCACTAGCCACCGCGATTACACGGAGCGACACGCCGTAACGCTCGGCAACCAGAAGGAGACGCCCGAACGAGACCCCCGATGAACCTCTGGAGTACCGGCTACACCATAGGGCCCGGACAGGACCCCCGCGTGCCGAACCGGGGCATCGGCGGCCCGCGTCACCCCGGACTCCGGCGAAACCGGTGCCCGGGGCACCCCGGGTGCCGGCGGCCCGCGGCACACGCGACACCCGGGAGACCTCCACCGCGAGGGACTATCGGGAGGCGGCCTCGGGCGAGGCGAGGACCGTACCCTCGGCCGTGCGCAGGTGACCCTCGCCGGTGTAGACCCACTTGGTCGAGGTCAGCTCCGGCAGGCCCATGGGACCGCGCGCGTGCAGCTTCTGGGTGGAGATGCCGATCTCCGCGCCGAAGCCGAACTCCCCGCCGTCGGTGAACCGGGTCGAGGCGTTGACCGCCACGGCCGCGGAGTCGACCAGCGCGACGAACCTGCGGGAGGCGCTGACCGAGCGCGTGACGATCGCGTCGGTGTGGGCCGAGCCGTACTTCCTGATGTGCGCCACCGCGTCCTCCAGCGAGTCGACCACGGCGGCGGCGATGTCCAGCGAGAGGTACTCCATCCGGAAGTCCTCCTCCTCGGCGGGCACCACGTCGCCGTACGCCGCGACGCGCGCGTCGCCGTGCACCGTGACGCCCTCCGCCGCCAGCGCCGCCAGCGCGCGCGGCACGAAGGCGTCGGCCACGGCCGCGTGCACCAGGAGCGTCTCGGCGGAGTTGCACACCGAGGGCCGCTGGACCTTGGAGTTGATCAGGATCTGGATCGCGAGGTCCTGGTCGGCGTCGGCGTCGACGTAGACGTGGCAGTTGCCCACGCCGGTCTCGATCACCGGGACGGTGGACTCCTCCACCACCGAGTTGATCAGCGAGGCGCCGCCGCGCGGGATCAGCACGTCGACCAGGCCGCGGGCCCGCATGAGTTCCTTGACCGAGTCGCGGCTCTGCCCGGGGACCAGCTGGACGGCCCCGGCGGGCACCTGGGTGCCCGCCAGCGCCTCCTGCATGATCCTGACGAGGACCGTGTTCGACGCGTACGCGCTGGACGAGCCGCGCAGCAGGGTGGCGTTGCCGCTCTTGAGGCAGAGCGCCGCGGCGTCCACGGTCACGTTGGGGCGGCCCTCGTAGATGATGCCGATCACGCCGATCGGGACCCGGAGCTGGCGCAGCTCCAGCCCGTTGGGCAGCGTGTTGCCCCGGATCACCTCGCCGACGGGGTCGGGAAGGTCGGCGACCTGGCGGACCGCCTCGGCGATCGCCCCGATCCTGGCCTCGTCGAGGCGGAGGCGGTCGATCATGTACTCGGAGATCCCGCTCTCCCTGGCCCTCTCCACGTCGAGCGCGTTGGCCGCGACGATCTCGGCGGAGGCGGCCACGAGCGCGTCGGCCATCACGCGGAGCGCGGCGTCCTTCGGCGCCCTCGGCAGCGGGGCCAGCTCGGCGGCGGCCTCTTTCGCCGCCAGGGCAACCTTCAGGAAGTCCTCGGACATCTCGCGCTCCAAAAGAACTAGTTGTGGGATTCCAGTATGACGATGTCGTCGCGGTGGATCAGCTCTCGTTCGTACTCGGGCCCCAGGGTGGCCGCCAGCTCCCGGGTGGAGCGTCCCAGCAGCTCGGGAATCTCCCCCGCGTCGAAGTTGACCAGGCCGCGCGCGACCACCCGGCCGAGCGGCCCGCACAGGTCCACCGGATCGCCCGCCGCGAACTCGCCCTCGACGGAGGTGACCCCGGCCGGCAACAGCGACTTGCGGCGGCTCACCACCGCCTCGACGGCGCCGGAGTCCAGGTGGAGACGGCCGCGGCCGGTGGTGGCGTGGGCCAGCCAGAGCAGGCGGGTGCCCGGGTGGCGCCCGCCGGGGTGGAAGTAGGTGCCGACGTCGGTTCCCGCGAGGGCCTGGGCGGCGTGCGCGGCGGCGGTCAGCACCACGGGCACACCCGCCCCTGTGGCGATCTTGGCGGCCTGGACCTTGGTGATCATGCCTCCGGTGCCGACCGCGCCGCCCTTGCCGAGCTCGACCCCGACGAGGTCCTCCGGCCCGCGTACGTCGGCGAGCCTGCGGGCACCGGGACGGCGGGGATCGCCGTCGTAGAGGGCGTCCACGTCCGACAGCAGCACCAGCGCGTCGGCCCGGGTCAGGTGGGCGACCAGCGCGGCGAGCCGGTCGTTGTCGCCGAAGCGGATCTCGTCGGTGGCCACGGTGTCGTTCTCGTTGACCACCGGGACGATGCCCAGTTCCAGCAGCCGGGCCAGCGTGCGCTCGGCGTTGACGTGGTGCGAGCGGCGCATCATGTCGTCGGCGGTGAGCAGCACCTGGCCGACCCGCAGGCCGTACCGGGCGAAGGAGGAGGTGTAGCGGGCCACCAGCACGCCCTGGCCGACCGAGGCGGCGGCCTGCTGGGTGGCGAGGTCGCGCGGCCTGGCGGGCAGGCCCAGCGGGCCGAGCCCCGCCGCGATCGCACCGGAGGAGACCAGCACGATCTGGGTGCCCGCCTTCCGCCGGGCGCCGAGCACATCGACCAGGGCGTCCACCCGGTCGACGTCGATCATTCCCTGCGGGGTGGTGAGCGAGGACGAACCCACCTTCACGACGAGGCGTGAAGCCGTACGGATCCGTTCGCGCGCAGAGTCCACGACACGCACCTCTCGAAGATGATCACTTGGAAGGTCAGACTATCCGAGCCGCCCGTCCGGACCGCCTGTTCGGACGCTCCGCCCGGAGGGGACCTCCCAGGCGGCCCGGCCCGGGGCGGCACCGCCGGGACGATCCCGCTAACCGAGCCGGTTGTCGGAGCCGCGCGGCCCCTGGCGCACGGCCTCCGCGTTGAGCGTCGGCTGCCAGTCGAAGATGTAGCCACTCTCCATGGAACCGATGATCACTTCGGCCCCGGCCTTCGCGCCGGCCTTGGTGAGCTCCTCCTCGACACCGAGCCGCTCCAGCCGGTCCGCCAGGTAGCCCACGGCCTCGTCGTTGGTGAAGTCGGTCTGGCGGATCCACCGCTCCGGCTTGACTCCGGTGACCTGGAAGGTGCGCTCGTCGACCCTGCGGACGGCGAATCCCGCGTCGCCGTGCTGCTTGGGCCTGATGACCAGGCGGGTCGGCTCCAGGACGGGAGCGGCGGCCCTGGCGGCGGCGACCATCTCGCCCATGGCGTAGGTCAGCTCCTTGAGCCCGTCGTGGGTGGCCGCGGAGATCGTGAAGACCCGCAGGCCCCGCTCCTCGAGCATCGGCCTCACGATGTCGGACAGCTCGCGGGCGTCGGGTACGTCGGACTTGTTGAGCACCGCCAGGCGCGGCCGGTCCTCCAGCTTGCCGTACGCCGCCAGCTCGGCCTCGATGGCCTCGTAGTCGCTGATCGGGTCGCGGCCCGGCTCCATCGTGGCGCAGTCGATCACGTGCACGAGCGTGTTGCAGCGCTCGACGTGACGCAGGAACTCGTGCCCCAGGCCCTTGCCCTGCGAGGCGCCGGGAATCAGGCCGGGCACGTCGGCGACGGTGAAGATGGTCTCGCCCGCGGTGACCACCCCGAGGTTGGGGACCAGGGTGGTGAACGGGTAGTCGGCGATCTTCGGGCGGGCGGCGGAGAGCGCGGCGATCAGGGAGGACTTGCCCGCACTGGGGAAGCCGACGAGCGCCACGTCGGCGACGCTCTTCATCTCCAGCATGACGTCGACCTCGTCGCCGGGCTCGCCGAGCAGCGCGAAGCCGGGGGCCTTGCGCTTGGCGGAGGCCAGGGCGGCGTTGCCGAGCCCGCCGTGCCCGCCCTCGGCGATCACGTAGCGGGTGCCCGCGCCGATCAGGTCGATCAGGACCTCGCCGGTGTCGGCGTTCTTGACCACGGTGCCGTCGGGCACCGGGATGATGATGTCGCCGCCGTTGGCGCCGTCACGGTTGGCGCCCTGCCCCTGCTTGCCGTTGTCGGCCTTGCGGTGCGGGCGGCGGTGATACTCCAGGAGGGTCGCCGTGTTGGCGTCGACCTCCAGGATCACGTCACCGCCCCGGCCGCCGTTGCCCCCGTCGGGGCCCCCCAGCGGCTTGAACTTCTCCCGATGGACAGAGGCGCAGCCGTTTCCCCCGTCACCGGCCTTGATGTGCAGGACCACCTGGTCCACAAAGTCCGGCATGTCTACTTTCCTACCTCTATCTACGGGAACTTCTGCTGAAAACACGAACAGGGGTGGACCGCATGAATGCGATCCACCCCTGCCGTAACGTCTGTCGGCGCGAATCTACTCCGCGACCGGGACGATGCTCACCGCGCGGCGCCCGCGCTTGACACCGAACAGAACGTGGCCCGCGGCCAGCGCGAACAGCGTGTCGTCACTTCCACGGCCGACGTTGTCGCCGGGGTGGAAGTGGGTGCCGCGCTGACGAACGATGATCTCGCCGGCGTTGACCAGCTGACCGCCGAAGCGCTTCACACCGAGCCGCTGGGCGTTGGAGTCGCGGCCGTTCCGAGTGGACGACGCGCCCTTCTTGTGTGCCATCTCGCAAAACTCCCGAAACTCAGGCCTGGTCGATGCCGGTGATCTTCACCTGGGTGTACCGCTGGCGGTGACCCTGGCGCTTCTTGTACCCCGACTTGTTCTTGTACTTCAGAATCCGGATCTTCGGACCCTTGGTCTCACCGAGAATCTCGGCGGCAACCGTGAACTTGCCCGCCTCGGTGGTCACGTCGCCGTCGTTGACGACGAGGACCGTCGGCAGCGAAACCGTGGAACCGACCTCGCCGGCGACCTTGTCCACTTCAAGGACGTCACCGACGGAGACCTTCTGCTGCCTGCCGCCGCAACGAACGATCGCGTACACCGCGGAACCCTTCTTCTGACTGCTTGCTCGCTGGATGCTGCGCCCCGCATCCGGCTGTGGTCATTGATGACGTACCGGGTAGGCGCGCGAACAGGGCGCGCCATGAGCGCACCGGTTCACCAGGGTACCGGATTGACGGTGTCCTGGTCGAACCGGGCGGAACGTCGGGGGTGCCGGTCTTCGGCCCCGTCCCTGTGCGGGACGGGGTCTAATCGGCCGGCCTGGCCTTGCGGGAGCGTCTCCGCCCCCGGCCAGAAGCCTGTGCTGCCTGACCGTCCTCATGCTGGACTCCGTCAAGCGCATCGGTCACCGTATCACGGCCTGAGGGGTCACCGGCCGCCACCGCGTGGTTACCGTCCTTGCCGAGCTTCTCCGCGACGGCCTTCTCCACGGCCATCTTGCCCTGGGTGCCGCGCGGCTCGGGCTTACCCTCGACCGGTTCGGACGAGACGTGCAGGCCACGGCCGTTGCAGCACTCACAGACGGTGGAGAAGGCCTCCAGGAGGCCCTGGCCGACCCGCTTGCGCGTCATCTGGACCAGGCCCAGGGAGGTCACCTCGGCCACCTGGTGCTTGGTACGGTCGCGGGCCAGGCACTCCAGCAGCCGCCGCAGCACCAGGTCCCGGTTGTTCTCCAGCACCATGTCGATGAAGTCGATGACGATGATGCCGCCGATGTCGCGCAACCTGAGCTGGCGGACGATCTCCTCGGCCGCCTCCAGGTTGTTGCGGGTGACGGTCTCCTCGAGGTTGCCGCCCTGGCCGGTGAACTTGCCGGTGTTGACGTCGACCACGGTCATGGCCTCGGTCCTGTCGATCACCAGCGAGCCGCCGCTGGGCAGCCAGACCTTGCGCTCCATCGCCTTGGCGATCTGCTCGTCGATCCGGTACGCGGCGAAGACGTCGCCGCCCTCCTCCCACCTGCTGAGGCGGTCGACCAGGTGCGGGGCGACGTAGCGGACGTACTCGTCGACCGTCTCCCACACGTCGCCCGCGACGACCAGCGAGGCGAAGTCCTCGTTGAAGACGTCGCGGACCACCCGGACGGTGAGGTCGGGCTCGGAGGAGAGCAGCTCGGGCGCACTGGCCGACTTGGCCTTGCGCTGGATGTTCTCCCACTGCGCCGACAGCCTGGCCACGTCGCGGGCCAGCTCGTCCTCCGACGCGCCCTCGGCGGCCGTACGGACGATGACCCCCGCGTTCTCCGGCATGACCTTCTTCAGGATGCTCTTGAGGCGGGTGCGCTCCTTGTCGGGGAGCTTGCGGCTGATGCCGGTCATCGAGCCGTCGGGCACGTAGACCAGGTAACGTCCCGGCAGGCTGATCTGGCTCGTCAGGCGTGCGCCCTTGTGGCCCATCGGGTCCTTGGTGACCTGCACCAGCACCGACTGGCCCGACTTCAGCGCCACCTCGATCCGCTTGGGCTGTCCTTCCAGCCCGGCGGTGTCGAAGTTCACCTCGCCGGCGTACAGGACCGCGTTGCGGCCCTTGCCGATGTCGACGAACGCCGCCTCCATGCTCGGCAGGACGTTCTGCACCTTGCCGAGGTAGACGTTGCCCACGTACGACTGGCTCGCCTCGCGGTTGACGTAGTGCTCGACGAGGACGCCGTCCTCCAGCACCGCGATCTGGGTGCGCCCGCCGGTGCGGCGGACCACCATCATGCGCTCGACGGACTCCCTGCGGGCCAGGAACTCCGACTCGGTGATGATCGGCGGACGCCTGCGGCCGAGCTCGCGGCCCTCGCGGCGGCGCTGCTTCTTGGCCTCCAGGCGGGTCGAGCCGCGCACGCTCTGCACCTCGTCCACCGAGGTGCTGCGCCCGGCGCGGGGCGCGCGGATGCGCACCACCGTGTTCGGCGGGTCGTCCGGGACGTCGCCGGGCTCGTCGGTGCCCCTGCGCCGCCTGCGGCGACGCCGGCGAGAGCTGCCGCTCTCCGAGTCGTCGTCCTGCTCGGCCTCGGGCCGCTCCTCGTCGTCCTGCTCGGCCTCGGTCTCCTCGGACTCGTCGAGGTCGCGCGCCTTGCCGCGGCCCCGGCCGCCCCTGCGGCGCCGCCGCCGGCGGCCGCTGCCGTCGTCGTCACCGTCGGAGTCGTCGTCCTCGATCTCCTCGGCGAGCTCGGCCTTCTCGGCCCTGTCGACCTTCTCGGCCTTCGTCTCGGCGGGCTCGGGCTCCGGCGCGGCGGGCTGGACCGGCGCGGGACGCGTGGCGGCCTGAGCGGCCCGCTGCGGGTCGGGGGCCTGGAACAGCGGCTGGAACACCGCGGCGGGCGCCTGGAAGGTCACCGAGGGCACCTCGGAACGTTCCTGGCCGGCCAGCCCGAAGGGGTCGGCGAACAGGACGGACCGCTCCTCGACGATGTCCTCGCCCGCGGGCTCGTCGTCGAGCGGCTCGTCGGCGGGCAGGTCGAGCAGCAGCTCCGCCTCGGCCTCCTCCTCCGCCTCGGCCGGTGACACGTCGGGGACGCTCCGCTCGGCCTGCGGCGCCTCGCGCGGGGCGGCCTTCTTGCGCGTACGGGTGCGCTTGGCGGGAGCGGCGGGCGCCTCCTGGGGCGCGGGCTCGGCTCCGGTCTCGGCCTCGGTCTCGGCCTTGGCGAAAGGCTGGGGGACGGCGAAGGGATCCGGCACGGCGGGTGGCGCCACCGCGGGCGCCGCGGGCGCCGTCGTCTCCGCGACCGGCGCGGGCTCCGCCTCGGCGGACTCGGCGGGCTCGACGGTCTCGGCGGTCTCGGCGACCGGCTTCTTCGCACGGCTACGCCGCGTGGTGGTGGTCGTACCGTCCGCCACGGCCGTCTTGCGCCTGCTGGCGCGCTTGGGGGCCGCCACCGCGGGCTCCGGCGCCTCGGCCGGTGGCTCCGCCGCGGGTGCGGGGGCCGCGGGCGGCGCGGCAGGCGCGGTCTGCGCGACCGGCGCGGTCTGCGCGACCGGCGCGGGTGGGGCCGTGACCGCGGGGGCCGGCTCCGGCTCCTCCGGCGGAGGTCCGGCGGGCCGGCTCGCCGCCCTGCGGCGGGTCGCCGGCGGCCGGGTGTCTTCTGTTGTCGTATCCCCGCCAGGGGTGTTCACCCCGGCGATGGGCTCGTTGTCGAGCATGCGGGCGCTCTCCCGTTCAGCTCCCGGGCGCGTCTCCGCGCCGCGCGGGAGCTCTCGTCTCTCACTGTCCGCCAGGCCTGGGGCCCGGCGCCAAGTCCTATATGTCGCCGCCGACGTGCCTGCCCACCGGTTCCGCTTCGCCGCCGCGCGTGATGTCGCGGTCCAGGCCGAACGGATCGGCGGGCTCACCGGTGTGAACGTCCAGCGGGCCCTGCGCCAGCCTGGTCACCTCGGGGGGCACCGGCGGCGCGAAGTCAGCCACAAGACGCAGTCCAGTGAGAACGTCGTCGGGTCGAACGGCAGGAGTTTCGTGCCGTACAACCATGCGAAGTATGACACATGGCTGACTGGACGCCTGACCTGCTGTTGTCTCAGTTCTCTCAAATACCCCGAGGCTCAGCACCGCTTCACGTGCGTCGAAGCGTCGCATCCCCTTCTTCGTAAGGCGTTCGACCTCGATGTGGTCCGTGGCGACGAATTTCTCGGCCGCGGCCCCGGCGAGGGCGAGATCGGCTCCTGGCAGCCGCAGCTCCCACGCCGAGCACTCCATCTGGTCGGCCAGGCTCGCGGAGCCCGCCTCGACGACGTCGAGCACGTCGAGACCGGGCGGCAGCGAGGCGTCCAGGGCGGCTCGCAGCCGCTCGGGGTCACACTCGCGCGTCACGCTGATCTCGAAGTATTCGGCCTCGCTGGCGACCCCGGTGGGGGCGGCCGCTCCCACGTAGGAGATCTTCGGGTGGGGCGAGAAGCCCGCGCTGAACGCCACCGGGACGTCGGCTCTCCGGACCGCCCGTTCGAGGGCCCTGGTGATGTCGCGGTGACTGGTGAAGCGCAGGCGGCCGCGCTTGGCGTAGCGCACGCGCAGGCGCTGCACCACGGGCGCGGGCGGCGGCCCGTCGGGAGCGGGTTTCAGGGTGGTGTCGTCCTTCCCAAGTCGTGGTCGTCGTTTCGGGAGCGGTGCTCACGCACCGCCCACCTCAGACAACCGTCAGTGGCAGCAGCTTCTTCCCGGTGGGCCCGATCTGGATCTCGGTCCCCATCGTGGGGCAGACGCCGCAGTCGTAACACGGGGTCCAGCGGCAGTCCTCGACCTCGACGTCGTTGACCGCGTCCTGCCAGTCCTGCCAGAGCCACTCGCGGTCGAGACCGGCGTCGAGGTGGTCCCAGGGCAGGACCTCGTTCTCCTCGCGCTCGCGCGTGGTGTACCAGTCGACGTCGACGCCGACCTCGGCGGCGGCGTCCATCCAGCGCTGGTAGGAGAAGTGCTCGCTCCAGCCGTCGAACCGGCCGCCCCCCGCCCACACCGCGCGGATGACCTTCCCGACCCGGCGGTCTCCCCGGGAGAGCAGGCCCTCCACGATCGAGGGCTTGCCGTCGTGGTAGCGAAGGCCGATGGCACGTCCGTAGTCCCGGTCGCCGCGCAGGGCGTCCTTCAAGGCCTTGAGCCTGCGGTCGACCGTCTCGTGGTCGGCCTGGCCGGCCCACTGGAACGGGGTGTGCGGCTTGGGAACGAAACCGCCGATGGAGACCGTGCAGCGGACGTCGCGCGACCCGGTGGCCTCGCGGCCCGCCTTGATGACCTTCTTGGCCAGGTCGGCGATGCCCTGGACGTCGGCGTCCTCCTCGGTGGGCAGGCCGCACATGAAGTAGAGCTTCACCTGCCGCCAGCCCTGGGTGTACGCGGTGGTGACCGTCCTGATCAGGTCTTCCTCGGTGACCATCTTGTTGATCACCTTGCGCATCCGCTCGGAACCGCCCTCCGGGGCGAACGTCAGGCCCGAGCGGCGGCCGTTGCGGGAGAACTCGTTCGCCAGGTCGATGTTGAAGGCGTCGACCCGGGTCGAGGGCAGCGACAGGGAGGTGTTGGTGCCCTCGTAGCGGTCGGCCAGCCCCTTGGCGACCTCGCCGATCTCGGAGTGGTCGGCCGAGGAGAGCGACAGCAGGCCGACCTCGTTGAAGCCGGACGCCTTGACGCCCGCCTCGACCATGTCGCCGATCGTGGTGATCGAGCGCTCCCGCACCGGACGGGTGATCATGCCGGCCTGGCAGAACCGGCACCCCCGGGTGCACCCGCGGAAGATCTCCACGCTGAACCGCTCGTGCACGGTCTCGGCCAGCGGGACAAGCGGCTTCTTGGGATAGGGCCACTCGTCCAGGTCCATCACGGTGTGCTTGTGGATCCGCCACGGCACGCCCGACCTGTTGGGCGCGACGCGCTGGATCCGGCCGTCGGCGTGGTAGTCGACGTCGTAGAACTTCGGCACGTAGACCCCGCCGGACTCGGCCAGCCGCATCAGCAGCCCGTCGCGCCCGCCGGGCCTGCCCTCGGCCTTCCACTCGCGGATGACCTCGGTGATCGCGATGGCGATCTGCTCCCCGTCGCCCAGCACGGCGGCGTCGAGGAAGTCGGCGATCGGCTCGGGGTTGAACGCCGCGTGACCGCCGGCCAGCACGATCGGGTCGTCCTCGCCCCGGTCGGCCGCCTCCAGCGGGATGCCCGCCAGATCCAGCGCGGTCAGCATGTTGGTGTAGCCGAGCTCGGTCGAGAAGGAGAGCCCGAGCACGTCGAACGCCCGTACGGGCCGGTGCGCGTCGACCGTGAACTGGGGCACGCCCTCGGAGCGCATGAGCGCCTCGAGGTCGGGCCAGACCGCGTAGGTCCGCTCGGCCAGCGTCTCCGGCAGCTCGTTGAGGATCTCGTAGAGAATCTGGACGCCCTGGTTGGGCAGCCCGACCTCGTAGGCGTCCGGATACATCAGCGCCCAGCGGACCGTGGCCTCGTCCCAGTCCTTGACGGTCGAGTTGAGCTCACCTCCGACATACTGGATCGGCTTCTGCACCCTGGGCAGGAGCGCTTCCAGGCGGGGAAACAGCGACTCGACAGACATGCCTTCAAGAATATCCGCCTGGAGAGGGTGCCACAGGCGGTCGTCGCCCGCTCACGGCGAGCCGGGCCGGTGACGCGGCTCCTCACGGGCGGTGCGAACGCGGAAAGGGCGCCGAAACGGTCACCGGAGCGGCTGCCTGCGCATGTGGATCGCCTGGAGCAGGCCGAAGGCGATCATGTTGGCGAAGGTGGCGGTGCCGCCGTAGGAGACGAACGGCAGGGGAAGACCGGTGATGGGCATGATCCCGATGGTCATCCCGATGTTGACGAACGACTGGAAGGCCAGCCAGCACACGATCGAACCGGCCACCAGCGCGCCGAACCGGTCGTCACACTCGCGCGCGATCCGCACCCCGCGCACCAGGATCACCCCGAGCAGCGCCACCACGGTGACCGAGCCGAGGAAACCGAACTCCTCCCCCGCCACCGTGAAGATGAAGTCGGTGTGCTGCTCGGGCACGAAACGGCCGGTGGTCTGGCCACCCCCGAACAGCCCCTTGCCGAACACCTCCCCCGACCCGATCGCGATCAGCGACTGGGTGCTGTTGTAGCCGACGCCGCGCGGATCGCTGGCCGGGTTGAGGAACGCGGTGAACCGGGCGATCTGGTACGGCTCCAGGACGTCGAGGAACCACACGGCCACCCCCGCGCCGACCACGCTGAGGGTGAGCCCGGCGATCCAGCGCTTGCGGACCCCCGCCACGACGATCGTGCCGGCAGTGATCACCCCGATGACCATCGTGGTGCCCAGGTCGGGCTGGAGCATCACCAGGCCCATGGTGAACATGGACACCACCAGCGCGATCACGACGTCGAAACCGCGCGGCCGGTCGGTGCCCCTGACGGGTTGTGCCAGCAGCATGGCGAGCATCAGCACCAGTCCGAGCTTGGCGAACTCCGACGGCTGGAACGCGAAACCGCCGCCCAGCATGATCCACGAGTGGGCGCCGTTCACGGTGCTGCCGAGCGGCGTGATCACCAGGATCAGCCCGACCAGCGTCGCGCCGTAGATCAGCGGCGCGAAGACCCGCAGCGCCCGGTGGTCCACCATCGCGGCCGTACCGGCCAGCACGGCACCGATGACGAGGTTGAGGATGTGCTTCTTGACCAGCCCCGTGGAGCCGGCCGCCCACGTCCTGGTCGACGACCAGACCAGCATCGTGCCGATCACCGCCAGCGCGGCGACGGCGACCAGCATCAGCCCGTCCATCCGGCCCACCGTGGAGGCGGCCGCCACCGTCCGGCCGGCCAGGGACGCCCTCGGCGGCGCGGCCGCCCGGTTCACGCCGCCTCCCCGGCGGACGTCACCGCCGACGCCGTCGCGACGGTCACCACCGGCACCCCCGCGAGCCCCACCGCGGACACCATGACAGACATCGCGGCGGGCACCGCGGCGGGCACGCCCGTGGACGTCCGCGCGAATGTTCCCTCCCGCGCAGGCGCCGGCGCCGCCGGCGTCATCGAGGTCGTCATCGCGACACCGTCCCGTCCTTGGCGATCACCGGGAGCGCCCTCGCCGGGCGCCCGCCCGGCAGGACCGAGGAGGACGGCTTCCCGTCGGGCTTGAAGCCGTAGATGCCCTCGTAGATCTTCCGTACCGCCGGAGCCGCGGTCTGACCGCCCATCCCGCCCTGGGACACCATGACGACGATCACGAACCGCGGCTTGTCCGTCGGGGCGAACGAGGCGAACCAGGACGTGTCGGCCTTGCCGTAGACCTCGGCGGTGCCGGTCTTCCCACCAATCTTGATCTTGTCCATGGGGAACCCCGAGAAGGCCCCGGCCGCGGTGCCGTCGGAGGCGACCTCGCTCAGCGCGCCCTTGATGTAGGCCCGCTCCTCCCGCGTGATCGGCAGCTTTCCCACGACCGGCACCTTGATCTCCTTGACCTTGGTGCCGTCGGGACGCACCAGCGCCCAGCCCACCCTGGGGCTGCGCAGCTTGCCGTCCCCGACCAGCGCCGCGTAGGCCGCCGCCAGCTGCAGCGGCGTCACCAGCACGTCGCCCTGCCCGATGGAGAAGTTGGCGGCGTCACCCGGCCGCCACTGGAATCCCTCCAGGCAGTTCTCGTACGCCAGCCGCTTGAGGAACGCGGCCCTGCTGGGACTGCTCTTGGCCACCTCCGGATAGCCGGTCTTGGACCGCCTGCAGTTGTCCTCCTTGGTCACCGCCCAGAGCGCCTTCTTCCACGCCCGGTCGGGGATCCTGCCCGGTGACTCGCCCGGCAGGTCGATGCCCGTGGGGCGGCCGAACCCGTAGGCGCGCGCCATGTTCGCCATCGGCTCCTTGGGCCTCCCCTTGGGATTGAGCCCGCCGTCGCGCAGCCACTGCTCGTACGCCGCCCGGTAGAAGATCGTGTCGCACGACTTCACCAGCGCCATGTGCAGGTTGAGGACGCCCAGCCCGATGCCGCGGAAGTTGTTGAACGGCCGGTCGCCCACCATGAAGGACCCCGGGCAGTCGTACTTGCCGTGCAGCGGGTAGCCGTCCCTGAGCATCGCCGACACCGACGACACCTTGAACGTCGAACCGGGCGCGAACTCGCCCTTGATCGCCCTCGACACCAGCGGCTTGCCGGTCTTGCCGGACAGCAGGCGCTGGTACTCCGTCTCGGAGATGCCCCCGCTCCAGACCGCCGGATCGTACGTCGGCGCGCTGGCCAGCGCGATCACCCGGCTGGTCCTCGCGTCCAGCACCACCGCCGCCGCCCCGTCGGCCTTGGGCGCGCCCTTCATCGCCTCGGCCAGCGCCTTCTCGGCCAGGGTCTGCACCCTGGCGTCGATGCTGGTGATGAGCGTGTCGCCCGGGATCGGCGACACGTGCCGCTCCACCCCGATGACCTTGCCGAGCCGGTCGACCTGCACCCGCCGCATCCCCGGCGTCCCCCGCAGCGGCACGTCGTAGACCGACTCCAGGCCGTCCCTGCCCACCAGGTCGACCCCGGAGAACGCCGCCCTGAGCCCGTCGCGCCTGTCCAGCTCCTCCTGCGTGATCGGCTGCAGGTAGCCGAGCGCCTGCGCGCCCGCGCCCTTGCGCGGATACTCCCGCACCGCCTGCACCTCGGCCGTGACCCCGGGGAACTCCTCCTGCCGCTCCAGGATCTGCAGGGCCTCGCGCGTGGTGACGTCGACGTCGATGGGGATCGGCTGGTACGGGGACCCCGGCCAGCAGGGGCGGGCGATCCCGGGGCCGCACGCCCTGATCCGCTCCCGCAGCTCGGTGGGACGGCGGCCGAGCACGCCGGCCAGCCTCTGGAGCACCTCCTCACCGTTGCCCGCCATCCGGTTCAGGCGCGTACGGTCGACCGAGACCACCAGCGTGGTCCGGTTGCGCACCAGCGGACGGCCCGTCGCGTCGAGGATCTGCCCGCGCACCGCGGGAACGACGACGTCACGCGTGCGCGTCTCGGTCGCGGCCTTCACGTACTCCGTACCGCGCACCACCTGCACCTGCCAGAGCCTTACGGCGAGCAGCGCCAGAATCGACACCACCAGCACCTGCACCACGACCAGCCGCCCCCGCATCAGGCCCATGCCCCATCCTCCCCGCGCACCCGGCCGGAACCCCCGACCCCCGACCCGCCCGGCCTCCCGCTCCCCCCGCGGCGAGACCCGCCGCGACCCCACGGCGTGCGAGGCCGCGTACGTGGCCTCATAGGCGACTCCGCATGACGTGCCGGGGCACCCGGATGGGGCGCGACTCCGGCCCTCGGACGAGCCTTCGCACCATCCACACCACGGGTGGCGCGGCGAGCAGGTTGTAGGCCATCGCCTGTGGCAACACCGTCGTCAGCATGGAGACCCCGGTCCGCGGATCCCCCACCAGCGCGCCTGTCACCAGGGCGACCACGGGGCCGGCGACCGCGCAGGCCATCGCCGCGAGGGGCTCCGCGCCCGGCCGGCTCTCCACCGCGCGTCCCGCCATGAAGCCCATGAGGCAGAGCACGAGCGCGTTGTGCCCGAGCAGGTGCGCCGCCGGTGGCAGCAGGTCGCTGACGAGCCCGGTGGCGAAGCCCATGACCGCCCCCGCGGCGGCCCCGCGCGCCAGCGCGTACCCCACCACGGCGAGCAGCACCAGATCCGGTGCGGCATGCCCGGGCAGCGGCAGCCTGTTGACGACGGTCACCTGGACGATCATGATCCCCAGGAGCAGCAGCCCGAAGGCCGCGTTGCGGCCCATCCCGTCAGGCCCCCTCTCGCCGGCCGCGAGGAGCCTCCGCCTCACGCGGGCCGGAGTCGGGTGAGCGTGGCGTGGACCGCTCCGGCGTCGATGCCCTCGTCTCGCGCGGACCGGGCGGGAGCACCGCGTCACGCGGGTCGCGGTGCGGCGCCCGTACCACCACGCCGACCACGTCCAGCGCGGTGAGATCGGCGGACGGCCGCGCGTACGCGATGCGGGTCAGCTCACCCGGCGTGGCCTCCACCCGCTCCACCACCCCGATCGGCACCCCCGCCACGTACGGCGCGCCACGCTGGGAGCCGAAACTCACGATGCGGTGGCCCGGGGTGATCGGCGCGGTCGAGTCGAGCAGCCGGAAGCGGACCAGGCGGCCGTGCTCCCCCACGCCGTGCACCACCCCGATCTCGTTGCTGCCCTCCAGCCGGGCCCCCGCCGCCGAGGCGGGGTCGCTGAGCAGGACCACCGTCGAAGTGGACGGGCCCACCTGGACCACCCTGCCGACCAGGCCGTCGGCGTTCAGCACGGTCATCTCCGGGCGCACCCCGTCGGCGCGTCCCACGTCGAGTTCGACGGCATCCTCGAAACCGGGGGCGCCGCGCCGGGCGATCACCTGGGTGGGCAGGATCCGGTATCCGCCGGTCCCCGCGACACCGAGCAGCCTGCGAAGCTCCCGGGATCGCCCCCGATCGAGGCTCTGCGCCGCCAGGTCGTGCCTGAGCCGCTGGTTCTCCGCGCGCAGCCGCTCGATACGAGCGCGCGCCGAGGGAGCCCCGGCCATCGTCTCGAAGAACTCGCCGACCGGCCGCACGAGGCCCGCCCCCGCGCTCTCCGCGGCGCCGAACAGCGTCGTGCCCGCCGTCCTGAGCGGACCGAACGGCGACTCCGTGACCGAACGGTGGTCGATGGTCACGAGCACGAGCGCGGCGGCCAGCAGCAGCCCCAGGTTGACCCGTGCCCGGCGGGTGTCCTTCATCAGTGCCGCGGCTCGGGAACCAGGACCTGCTGCAAGGCGTCGAAGTCCTCGACGCACTTGCCCGAGCCGAGCGCGACGGAGTCGAGGGCGTTGTCGACGAGGTGGATCGGCATGCCGGTCTCGGCCTTCAGCCGCTCGTCCATGCCCTTGAGGAGCGCCCCGCCCCCGGTGAGGGCGATCCCGCGGTCCATCAGGTCTCCGGAAAGCTCGGGCGGGCACTTGTCGAGCGTCGTCTTGACCGCGTCGACGATCACGTTCAACGGCTCCTCGATGGCCTTGCGGATCTCCGCTGCCGACACCACGATCGTCTTGGGCAGGCCGCTGACCAGGTCGCGGCCCCGGATCTCGGCGTGACTCTCCTCGGGGAGCATGCACGCGGAGCCGATGGCCATCTTGATCTCCTCGGCGGTGCGCTCGCCGAGCATGAGCGAGTGCTCCTTCTTGGCGAAGGCGATGATCGCCTGGTCCATCTCGTCGCCGCCCACCCTGATCGACTGGCTGGTGACCACGCCACCCATCGAGATGATCGCCACCTCGGTGGTGCCACCGCCTATGTCGATCACCATGTTGCCGGTGGGCTCGTGCACCGGGAGCCCGGCGCCGATCGCGGCGGCCATGGGCTCCTCGACGATGTAGACCCTGCGCGCGCCCGCCTGGTAACCGGCCTCCTTGACCGCTCGCTGCTCGACCCCGGTGATCCCGCTCGGCACGGCGATGATGATGCGCGGCTTGGCGAAGTGGCGGCGCTTGTGCACCCGCTGGATGAAATAGCGCAGCATGCGCTCGGTGACGTCGAAGTCGGCGATGACGCCGTCCTTGAGCGGGCGGATGGCCACGATGTTGCCAGGAGTGCGGCCTATCATCCGCTTGGCCTCGATGCCAACAGCCACGATCTTCCCCGTCGCGGTGTTGATCGCCACGACGGACGGCTCGTTGAGCACGATCCCGCGGCCTCGCACGTACACGAGGGTGTTCGCGGTGCCGAGGTCGACCGCCATGTCACGGCCCAGAAAAGCAAGATTGCTGCCCATGAGGAAGGCCGGCCTCCTTCCGTCAGGTCGTCGGCGAAAACTACGGAACGCACTCGAATCGTAACGTGACGTACCCACCATTGAGCGCAATGAGGCGGCCTGCCGCAGCAAAATCTTGGGTTGGCCGAATACACCGGGCCCCGCCGTCCACAAGGACGGCGGGGCCCGGCAAACGCGGCGAAAGCGTGCGTCTAGAAGCGATCCGGGAAGAAGATCTTGATCTCCCTTGCGGCGGACTCGGGAGAGTCGGAACCGTGGACGACGTTCTCGCCGATCTCCAGGGCGTGATCGCCGCGGATGGTGCCGGGCGCGGACTTGACGGGGTCGGTGAGGCCGGCGAGACCGCGGAAGGCCTCGATGGCGCGCGGCCCCTCGAGCACCAGCGCGACCAGCGGGCCGGAGGTGATGAACTCCACCAGCTCGCCGAAGAACGGCCGCTCGGAGTGCTCGGCGTAGTGCGCCTTGGCGGTGTCGACGTCCAGGGTGCGCAGCTCCAGCGCCACGACCTTCAGACCCTTGCGCTCGACACGGGCGATCACATCGCCGATGAGACCACGTGCCACACCGTCGGGCTTGATCAGGACAAGGGTGCGCTCGGACACTGAAGTTCTCCTTTGAACATGTATGGGTCGCGGACTGCGGTAATCGCGCGAAGTTTACCGTCCTTCGCGCGATTCCCCGTGGTCGGCGAGGTCACTGGAGGGCGGGCCCGTTCCCCGGGCCGTCCTCGGGCGAGGGCGCGGGCGGTGGCACCACCACGGGCGGCGCGACGACCTTCTCCTGCTCGGTCTCCGTCTCCGGCTCAGGGTCGCGCTCGGGGACGCGGTCGGGCTCGTGCCGGGGCCTGGGCCTGCCGCCCTTGCCCGCCCCGTGCCCGCCCCCGCTGACGGCCATGGACCCGCTCATGGATTCGGTCGCCGCCATGGGTCCGGCCTCGAGATCCGGGCTGACCTGCGGCTGCGGTGCGGCCGCGGCCTCGGAGCGCGGCCGCACCACCGCGTGTCTCACCTGCTCGGCCTGCCCGTCCCGTTCCGACTGCCCGCTCTGCCCGCCCTGCTTGGGCTGCCCGGTCCGCCCGGTCTGGTTGGCGGGTCCGGCCTGCTTGGGAGGTCCTGACGCCGTCGCGGCCGGCCACGCGCCGCCGGCGAGATCGACCTCCCCCGCCGGGGAGGGCACCAGCCCGGAGGCGGAACCCGCGCCGGAGGAGACGCCAGCCGTACCGGCCGGGGTGTCTCGCGCATCTCTCCCATCCCTCCCGTCCCTCATATCCCAGGTGCTCACCGGGGTGCCGGGCAGGAGACGGGCCAGGACGGCGCCGAGCACGATCACCACGAGCACCAGGCCGCCCCCGATCAGCGCCCACAGATGCAGGGCGTCCACGAACCCGTCGACCAGCGCCTGCGGGGTCGTGGCCTCCTCCAGGCGGGTGACCTGGACACCGCTGCCCAGCAGGAAGCCCACGAGCACCGCGGGAAAGAACAACGACAGCGCCAGGAGCGCGGCCCCCTCGCCACAGGAGCGCAGCGCGCCGGTGAGCGCCACCGAGGCACCGCCCGCGAGCAGCGCGAACGGGAGGATCAGCGGGAGCCCGCCCGGGGCGGGAAGGAACAGCCGCACGGCGCACAGGCCCGCGACCATCACCACGAGCCCGCCCGCGGTGACCATGGGCATGGCCGGGTGACCCAACCGGTTCGCCAGCGCGGCGGACAGGAGGCCCACCAGCGCGGCGATCGCGAAAGCCGGCCACAGACCGGACAGGCCGGGGCCTCCCAGCCCGCCGAGTTCGACGTAGGTGATCTGAGCGGCGGTCGGCAGGGCGACGACGCCGACCGCGACCATCACGTGGGCCGGCGCCCGGCCGACAGCGCCCTTCGAGGCGCCGGAGGAGGCCAGGGCCAGCAGGACGACGACGGATACCAGCGCCGCGCGGATCACCAGGCTCGGCGACCAGTCGAACGTGCTGCCCAGGGCGAGGGCCGCGACGCCCGCGGCGGGCACCACCACCCACAGCGTGCGCCCGCGTTCCGCGACGACCCGCACGGGACCGGCACCCTCGCCTTCCTTCAGCCACAGCACCAGGTAGAGCGCGGCGAGCACGAGCGCGACCCCGGTGAGCATCGGGTACGGCTGGAGGGTGACCCGCCAGGAGTCGACCTGGTCGAGGGGCCACAGGGCGAGCGCCTGGGCGGCCAGGAGGCTCGCCGTCAACGCGGCCGCCCACACGGCCCTCAGGAGCACCGAACGCCCCCACACGGCCATCAAGGTGGCCGGGACCAGCAGGCCCGCACCGACCCCGTGCAGGACCCGCAGGACCCCCACCAGCGCCGTGGACCCGGCGTACCCGCCGGCCGCGTCGGCGAAGGCGAGCAGGGTCAGCCCCGCGACCATCATCGGGGCCGCCCTCATCCGGTGCACGGCCACCGCCGCCACCGGCACGGTCAGGACCATCGCGGGAAGCGCCAGCCCGTGCGCCCTGATCATCGCTATCTGCGAGATGTCCGGCGGCAGGAGGGCGGCGACCACCGAGATGGTGTTGGGGATGGCGACGATCGCCAGCGGCAGCACTACCGCGACGAGCAGTCCGAGGACGACGTCGAGCATCAGGGAGACACGGAGTGCGCGCACCAGGCCCGTGGGCCCGGTGGACACCGCCCGAGTCGGTTGGATGGGAGGGACGGCCATGTTGGCCGACTTTAGCGAGAAGTCACGCCCTCGACACGGCGAGCGACGAATATCGCTGTGATCCACAGCGCGGCGAAGAGCGCTCCGAGGAAGAACATGGTCGGGACCATGAGGCCGGACGCGATGGCGAGCACCTGGATCACGCTCCCCGCGACATAGGCGAAAGGCCGCTTGAGCAGACCTATCACCACCACGCAAAGGAACGCCAGGCCAAGGCCGACGGTGGCCGCGACGGCCGGTTCGATCCCCTGCGTGTTGATGGCGACCGGCGTGAACAGGCCAACGACTATCGCCTCCATACCGAGCACGCTGGCGCAGAGACGTCTCATCCCCGGAGTGACCGTGATCATTTTCCGCTCCTCCAGAGTCGCCTCGGCCATGTCCCACCCGCCGTGCCCGGCCGGCTCGTCCTGCTGTGTCGTCCCACTGCGTCTCGTTCTTTCACCGCGTCGCGTCCACCCGGCGCGCTCTGCCCGGGTACCGCGTCTCGTCGCTCACCCTGACCCGGCCGCTCACTGCGCTTCGTCCGCCTTGAGCAGGAGCCGTGCGTCACCGGCGGTCACCACCGACCCGGTGATCAGCACCCCCGCCCCGCTGAACTCGCCCATGGCGTCGACCAGGCCGATCGCCCGGTCGATCGCGCTGTCCAGCCGCTCGACCTGGTACACCCGGTCAAGACCGAAGATCTCCTCGGCCAGCGCGGCGAGATCGTCCACGTCCATGGACCTCGGCGAGGAGTTCCTGGTCACCACGATCTCGTCCATCATCGGTTCCAGCAGTTCCAGGATGCCCTGGACGTCCTTGTCCTCGAACACCGCCACCACGCCGATGAGCTTCGCGAAGTCGAAGGACTCCTGCACGGCGTCCAGGCTGGCCCGCATCCCCGCCGGGTTGTGCGCGGCGTCGACGACCACCGTTGGCCCCCGGCGAACCACCTCGAGCCTGCCGGGCGAACGCACCTGCAGGAACGCCTGCCGCACCAGCTCCGCGTCCAGAGGCTCGTCCCCGCCGGTCAGCGCCTCCACCGCGGCCAGCGCGCAGGCGGCGTTGCTCGCCTGGTGGGCACCGTACAGGGGAAGCAGGATGTCCTCGTACGTTCCCTTGAGCCCCTTGAGCCGGAGCAGTTGCCCACCGATGGCGAGCTCCCTGCTCAGCACGCCGAACTCCAGCCCCTCACGTGCCACGGTGGCACCGGTGTCGGCCGCCTGCCTCATCAGCACCGAGGCCGCGGGAAGCTCCTGCTGCGCGAGCACCGCGGTCGCACCGGGTTTGATGATGCCGGCCTTCTCCCCGGCGATCGTCTCGACGTCGGGCCCGAGGTAGTCGACGTGGTCGAGGGAGATGGGCGTGATGACCGCCACGGCACCGTCGGCGACGTTGGTGGCGTCGGTGATGCCCCCCATTCCCGTCTCGATGACCGCGACGTCCACCGGAGCGTCGGCGAAGGCGGCGAACGCCATCGCGGTGAGGGTCTCGAAGAAGGAGAGCCGCCGCCCCTGGGCGTCCACCATCTCCAGGTAGGGCGCGATGTCCTCGTACACCTCGACGAAGCGCTCCTCGCTGAGCGGGGCGCCGTCCACGCTGATGCGTTCGCGCATGGAAACGAGGTGAGGGCTGGTGAAGCGGCCGACCCGCAGGTTGCGCTCACGCAGAAGTGCTTCGATCATCCGGGTCGTACTCGACTTGCCGTTCGTACCGGCCACGTGCACCACGGGATAGGAGTGCTGCGGAGAGCCGAGCAGATCCACGAGCGCGGCGATCCTGTCGAGGCTGGGCTCGAAGTTCCACTCGACGCCACGCTGCATGATCGCTTGTTCAACCGCTCGATATTCCACGTCTCCAGCCTACTGACGTTCCGGGCGGGTCCCGGACAGGGCTGTAAAGGCTGGTGCAACGCGGACCCCGTGTCACATAAAACTCCACAGGCCGAGAAATCCAAGCGCAAGACCATACCTGGGCGGAGGCCGCTGGGAAGGTGTCGCACAGGGCCCCGAGCAGACCCCGCAACAGTCCCGAACAGGCCCCGGAACGGGTCGCCGGCAGGCCCCCGAAAGCGGTGGCGGGCAGGCCCCGGAAAAAGTCACCGGCAGGTCCCGGAGAGGGCCGCGGGAAAGAGGCCGGAAAAAGGGTCCGGACATGCCTGAGGGCCCCCACCAACGGTGGAGGCCCTCAAAAGATTGTCCGGCGGTGA
>NZ_JBPXMB010000045.1:0-53747 GCF_051918945.1 Streptosporangium sp. LJ11 | reverse complement strand
ACGAACGCCCACAGAAAGACCCAGCCCAGGCTGATCCGGGCGACCGCCCAGACATAGTCGACCGGCTGCCTGACGGCCTGAAGCTCAACGGCCGAGGCCTTGACGGCCGGCGCGGGAACGGCGTGCGCGGGAACGGCGTTCATGACCGGCCCGGTGTGAACGTCGTGTCCGTGAGTGGTGGCCATGACGGCTCCCCTTTCCGTGTAGTTCCGTGGTGTTCCGTGGTCTTTGCGACGTCCTCATCACACCGCTTCCCGAAGCCCGGCCACAGTGCCGTACGAACCGCGTCACGATCTCGAACGTCCCTGTCACAGAGGACCTTCGGCCCTGTCACGCGGCGCGCGGCGGAAAGGGCGTGCGCCAGGCGGCGCCGATCCGCCTGGCGCACCCGACGACTCCGACCAGCCGATCGGCGAGCGTGAGCCGACACCGACGACCCTCCCTCACACGAAAGGGAACACGTCACCAAGACCCCATCCTCGGCGCGACCGTGTCGCGGCTGTCCACACGGACGATCGCCCGGACCCGCGTCGCGACCGCCGTCAGGTGATCGGCGGCGTGGCTCTAGCCGAAACTGCTCCGGTAGGTGTGGGGACTGACGCCGACGACGCGTTTGAACCGGTCGCGGAAGGCGGTGGGCGAGCCGAAGCCCACCTGGGCGGCGATACGTTCCACGGAATGGCGGGTGGTCTCCAACAGGTGCTGGGCCCGGCGGACACGGGCCCGGTGCAGCCACTGCAATGGTGTGGTGCCGGTCTGCTCACGAAAGCGCCGTATCAGGGTGCGGGTACTCGTGCCGGCGTGGCCGGCGATGTCCGCCAGGGTGAGATCGCGGGCGAGGTTGTCCTCGATCCAGCGCAGGAGAGGTTCGATGGCCGAGCCGCGGGGGGTGGGCGGGTACTGCTGCACGATGAACTGGGCCTGGCCGCCCTCGCGTTCCAGCGGCATGACGGACAGCCGGGCGGCGTCGGCGGCGACCGCGGAGCCGTAGTCGCGGCGGATCATGTGCAGGCACAGATCCAGCCCCGCCGCGGCGCCGGCCGAGGTGAGGATCTGCCCGTTGTCGACGTAGAGCACGTCCGGGTCGACGTCGATGTCGGGGTAGGCGGTGGCGAGCCGGGTGGCGGCCAGCCAGTGGGTGGTGGCGCGCAGCCCGCCGAGCAGTCCGGCGGCGGCGAGGATGAAGGTGCCTGAGCAGATGGAGGCGATCCGGACGCCGTCGGCGGCGGCTCCGCGGAGCGCGTCACGGACGGCCGGCGGCAGGGACCTGGCGGGATCGGCGGTGCCGGGCACGATGACCGTGTCCGCGTCCGCGAGTGCCTCCAGTCCCCACGGGGCGCGCAGGGTGAAGAGGCCGGCGTCCACGTCGGGCCGCTCGGCGCAGACCCGCACCCGGTAACCGGGGCGGCCGTCGGGCAACCGGGTGCGGGTGAACACCTCGATGGGGGTGGACAGATCGAAGGGGATCACCTGATCCAGCACGAGAACGACGACGGTGTGCATGGCGAGAACATATCCCCGCACCGGATTCCCGCCAACGGCTCCCAACTGCCCTTCGTCGGCCCGCGGGGCACGAACAGCCGTTGGCGATAACCCGTTGGGAATTGTCATTCCTGCCACTAGGAGCCAGGAGACGCCGCTGGCTAGCCTCGACCGCGTCCCGACACTTCTCAACGAAACGGACACCTTCGTGATCGCCTGGCTCGATACCGTCACAGCCTTCGCGTTCCTCCGCGCGGACGGCGCCGCGGGCACCTCCGCCGCGCCGGGCGGCCGCCGGCAGGAAGGGCACCGACGATGAGCCTCGCCGCACCGATCATGATCGGCGTCGTGTACGTGTGCCTGATGTCCCTGATCCGCGAACCGCACCGACGCAGGTTCAACGCGATCATGGTGGCCGGAGCCGGCGCCGCCTACCTCAGCGGCGGGGGTTTCGGCCCGTGGGAGTTCGCCTTCACCGCCGCCATGACCTACTGCGCCTACCGCGGCCTGGAGTCGTGGACGTTCATCGGCATCGGGTGGCTGCTGCACACCGGCTGGGACCTGCTGCACCACCTGCACGGCAACCCGATCATCCCCTTCGCCGACCACTCCTCCCTGGGATGCGCCATCTGCGATCCCGTGATCGCCGTGTGGTGCCTCTCGGGTGGCCCCCCGGTCACCGCCCTGCTCCGCGCGCGTCTCGGCCGGCCCCGCGTCGAACCGCCCACGACGCCACCGCCCTGATCGCACCGGCACGCATCCCCTCCGGGCGAATCCTGCACGGCGTGGCCAGGTGCTGGGGCCTGTACGGACTTCGGATCTTCTGGGGGTCGAAGGCTTCGGATCCACGAGATGGCTCCGCGTAGATGCAGGCCGGCGAGGTAGCTTTCGGAGGTCTTGTCGAAGCGGAAGGCCGGTCCGCGCCACTCCTTGATCCGGTTGACGCAGCGTTTCGCCGTGTTGCGTTGCTTGTAGAGCTCTGCATCATGGCTGACCGGGCGGCCGCCGCGGGGGCGGCGTTTCTTGCGGTTGGCCGCCTGGTCGGCCTTTTCGGGGATGTCGTGGGTGACGGCCTTGATGCGGCGCTTGCGTAGACAAAGACGGTTACCGCGGGAGGAGGAGGCCTTGTCGGCGGCCACCGTGGCCGGACGAGTGCGCGGTTGGCCGATGGGCGGGCGGATCGTGACCCCGGGCCAGGGCAGCGCGAAACTGCGGGTTGTCGCCGGCGCCTGTGGCGGGCCCCGGCGGCGATCCGCATACGGGCGCGGTGTGGAAGACCGTCCGCGCGTGCGGGGCCGCCGCTCAGGGCCCATCCTTGCCGGCCGCGGACTTGCGCGTGGCGTGCGCTTTTCCGGTACTGCGCAGCAGGGCGGACTGGTCGAGGGCGACGTCTCGGGCCGCGCCGGTGAAATCGGCGAGGAACCGGAGTTGATCGGTGGTGCAGGCCGTCAGGCGCTGCTGCAGGAAGACGGCCATCGGCCGGTAGAGCTCGCCGAGCTCGGCGAGGCGGTCGGGCAACTGGCTGATGATCACGCGTCGGCGGTCACCGGGGTCGTGCTCGCGCCGGATCAGCCGCTGTTCCTGCATCCGGTCGAGCATCTTCGTGACGGCGCCGGTGGTCATGCCCATGCGCTCCGCGATCTGCGTGGGGGTCACAGCCTGGCCCGAGCCCACCAGGTTCAGACAGTGCAGGTCGTTGACCGGCACGCCGAGCTGGTCGGCCACGGCGTTCTGAAACAGCGTCGTCGCGCTGACGAACTGCGGGATCAGCGCGACGACGGCGGCCTCCAGTTCTCCTCGTCCCTTTGACATCTCGCTCCTCGGCAAAGTAGCTTCCTTAAGAAGTAATCATCTTGAAGATGCTACTTCTTCAAGTTGTTGACTCACCGTGAAGGGTAACCAATGAAAGCTCTGATCATCGGCGGCGGAGTCGCCGGGCCGGTGGCGGCCCTGGCGCTGCAGAAGGCCGGCATCGACTCGACCATCTATGAGGCCCGCCCCCTCAGCGCGCACGGCGTGGGCGCCTCGATGGGGCTGTCCACCAACGGGCTGGCGGCGCTGCGAATCCTGAACGTCCACCGCGCCGTCGCCGACGCCGGATTCCCCTGCCCGCGAGGCGTCATGTGGCTCGGCGACGGCCGACGACTGGGTGAAGACGTCCCGACCCCCCTGTCAGACGGCACGACGGCCGTCCAGATCCTGCGCGCCGACCTGTACGCCGTGCTGCACGATCACGTCACAGTCAAGGGTGTGCGTACCGAGTACGGCAGACGCCTCGTCGAGGTCGGCCACCGCGGACAGCACGTCGTCGCACGCTTCGCCGACGGCGGCGAAGCGGTCGGCGACGTGCTCATCGGCGCCGACGGCATGCGTTCGACGACCAGGCGATTCGTGGCTCCCGACGCCCCCCGCCCCCGCTACTGCGGCGTCTTCGGCACCAACGGATTCGCAGAACTCGACCTGGAGGGCGAGCCCGGCACCTTCCACATGGTGTTCGGCAAACGAGCGTTCTTCGGCTACGCGCGACACCAGGACGGCCGCGTCTGGTGGTTCGTCAACATCCCCGCCGGTCAAGAACCCTCCCCCGCCGAACTGGCGGCGATCCCCGCCGGACAGTGGCACCACCGGCTGCAGGAACTCCTCTCGGCCGACACCTCGCCCGCCGCTCGGATCGTCCAGGCCACGCCGGCCGGGTACGACTGGTTCGTGTCCCACCAGATGAAAGCGCCAAGAACCTGGTACCGGGGCCGGACCGTACTGATCGGCGACGCCGCCCACGTCACCTCTCCCAGCTCGGGACAGGGGGCCGCGATGGCCATGGAGGACGCCGTCGAGCTCGCCCGCTGCCTGCGCGACCTGCCGGTGGCCGACGCTTTCGCGGCCTACCAACGGCTTCGCGAGGGACGCCTGCGCAAAGTGCACGCCGGTGCCCAGCAGGTCAACCGGAGCAAGTCCGCCACCGGACCGGGCCGAGTGATCCGCGACGCGATGTTCCCCGTGCTCATGAAGCGGCTCGGCGGCCCGCAAGCCCTCAGCTGGCTGTACGACCACCGCATCGACTTCGACGACAAGGTCACGACCTGAACGGGCACGCCCATCCGACGGTGTTCGCGATGCGGACGACGAGCGAACGGGTGAGGAACCGTCTGGTCGCCCATGCCGAGCGCCTGCCGGGCGCGGACGCGCCGCCGCGGGAGCCGCACGAGCGGCAGGAAGCGGTCGTGCGCATGTTCGCGGAGGTGCCACCCTGGACCCCGCGTTCTTTCCCCGGAACGGGGAGGAGACTCCAGGGGGCCGGCGATGTCCCCTCAATGCGGTGATGTGGCGATGCATCAAGGCCGTCATCCCGGACAAGGCCGACCAGGCGGCCAGCCGCAAGAGACGCGGCTCTCTCGGCGGCCGCCCGATCAACCATGACTCCGAGCTCTACAAGCAGCGCAACCCGGCCGAACGTTGCATCAACCGGGTCAAGGAATGGCGCGGGCCGGCTTTCCGCTTCGACAAGACGCCCGAAAGCTACCTGGCCGGCCCTCATCTACGCGGAGCCGTCTCGTGGCTTCGAAGCCTTCACCCCGCTTAAAGATCCGAACTTCGTACAGGCCCCAGGAGTGCGCCGCGTAACCGGAATGATCACTCTTGAGAGTGAGGGCAGCAGGCGGACGAATCCGGATAATAGGCGGATGTTCGCAGCGGCCCGGGCCAGTAGGACGGTCGACGGGGTACTCACGGTGAGCGTGGTCCTGGCCACGATGGTGCCGCTTCTCCCGCCCGACCCCCATCCATGGTGGATCATCGGGCTGGGGCTGCTGGCGTCGGTACCGGTGGGGTGGCGCAGGCAGGCGCCGATGGCGGTGGCGGTGGTGGTCGGGGCTGCGATGTCGGTGCTGGTGACGTGGGAGAAACCGTTCCTGCCCTTCGGGCCGCTGCTGGCCGTCTACACGATCGCCGACCTGAGCCCCGCCCGGAAGAGGCTGGCGGCGATTCCACTGATCGTGGCGGCCGTGGGTTCCTCATTGGTACTGCCAGGAGAGAGCGAGGAGACCTTCCGGCTGGTGGGGACCGCCTTCGTGGCCGCCTACGCGCTGGGCACCAGC
This sequence comes from Streptosporangium sp. LJ11, assembly GCF_051918945.1. NCBI lineage: Bacteria > Bacillati > Actinomycetota > Actinomycetes > Streptosporangiales > Streptosporangiaceae > Streptosporangium > Streptosporangium sp. LJ11. The sequence goes on along the minus strand of NZ_JBPXMB010000045.1, from coordinate 48,171 downwards.
ACCAGGGCGAGCCGCTCACGAGCCGCCGAGCTGACCGAGCGGGCGCGGCGACAGCAGCAGGAGCACATCGCGGCGGCGGCCGAGGAACGCACCCGGATCGCGCGCGACATGCATGACATCGTCACCCATTCCGTTGGATTGATGGTGGTCCAGGCCGAAGCCGGGCCAGTGGTGATACGCAGCGACCCCGACAAGGCCGAAACGGTTTTCGACACGATCGCCGACACCGGAAGGGGCGCGCTGGCCGAACTCCGAGGGGCGCTCGCCGCCCTGCGAATCCCGGGCGAAAGCAACGGACCGGCATGGGGCCATACCGGCGAGCGCCTGAGCGAGTCACTGTTTCAGCCGCGTCTGGCCAACCTCCCCGCGCTGCTCGACCGCAGCGGTCTCGATGTGGTGAGCACGACCGCCGGCACCCCGCGCCTGACCACAGAAAACATCGAGGCCGCCGTCTACCGCATCGTCCAAGAGGCACTCACCAACGTGCGCAAGCACGCCGGTACGCGTGCCGCACGCCTCACTCTGACCTGGGGACAGAACCTGACAGTGGAAATCGCCGACGACGGGCGAGGACCGGGCGAGGGCGGCGGATACGGGGTGGCCGGGATGCGGGAACGGGCGACGGCATGCGGCGGGACACTCAACGCCGAAGCGGGACGGAACGGAGGATTCATGGTGAGAGCTGAATTTCCGCTTGAATAGCCCGCATGTTACGGGTGCTCATCGCCGACGACCAAGACCTCTTCCGCGCGGGATTCGGGCTGATCCTGGAAGCGCAGCCGGACATGGAAGTGGTCGGTGAAGCCGCCGACGGACAGGAGGCGATCGCCGCGGCCAGGCGACTCCAGCCGGACGTGGTCCTGATGGACGTGCGAATGCCGGGCATGAGCGGCATCGAGGCGACCAAGGAGATCTGCGCCACCACCACCGCCAAAGTACTCGTACTCACCATGTTCGACCTCGACGAGTACGTCTACGACGCGGTCCGGGCAGGAGCGAGCGGTTTCCTGCTGAAGGACATCCGGCGCGACGAACTGGCCCACGCCGTGCGCACCGTCGCCTCGGGTGAGGCCCTGCTGGCCCCGGCGGCGACCAAAAGGCTACTCGACGACCTGGTGCGCAGACCCGCCCACGGCGTCGCCCCCCGCCTGACGACCAGGCTGAACGCACTGACCGAACGCGAGCGCGAGACGCTGAAGCTGGTCGCGCACGGCCTGTCGAACGCGGAGATCGCCGCCGCACTCGTGGTCACCGAACACACGGTCAAGACACACGTCAGCCGCATGCTCGGCAAACTGGACCTGCGAGACCGGGTCCAGGCCGTGGTACTCGCCTACGAATCCGGGCTGGTGGTCGCCGGCGAGAGTGACAACGGAGATCACACCCGCGAGTGACGCGCCGGCCGAGTGCGAGAAAGCACGATCATCGGCATGGCACGCATCCTCCTCACCCTCGCCTCCGCCCTCCTGACGCACTTCGGCACCGGCCTCCACCCCATCTGGTGGCTCACCTGGCTCGCACCACTACCTGTCCTGTTCCTGGCTCGCCAGACGGGCAGAGGCACGGCCTTCACCGCCGGGACACTCGTCTGGCTCGCCGGCCAGGCGCAGATGTTGCCGTACTTCACCGGACCCCTTGAGATGCCGCCCACGCTGGCCGCCGCCCTCATCGCCGGCCCCGCCCTCTGCTACGGCCTGGGCGTGCTGCTCTTCCGCACCCTGCTCGCACGCGGCAGGCCACTCCTGGCGGCCTCAGCCCTACCGGCCGTCTGGGTCACCACCGAGTACGCCATGAACCTCGCCGGACCGCACGGGGCCTGGTGGAGCCTGGCCTACACGCAGGCCGACTTCCTGCCCGTGCTGCAGACCGCCTCGGTCACCGGGGTCTGGGGCATCACCTTCCTCCTGCTGTTCGTACCCGCCTCCATCGCGGTCCTGCGGCCACGCACAGCGGTGATCTCGGGCGCGCTGGTCGCGCTCACGCTCGGCCACGGCCTCCTACGGCTCACGACGCCCGCCGACACCGGAGGACGGAAAGTCGCACTGGTCGCGACGGACAACTCCGAGGATCTCGTCCGCCGGTACGGCGAGGCGGTGGACACCGCGGTGACCCACGGTGCGGAGATCGTGGTGCTGCCCGAGAAGGTTTTCAAGACCACCGACCTGCCGTTCACCCGCCCGGGCGTGGAGGTGATCGTGGGCATCGCCATGGAGACCAACAGCGCGATGAGCTACCCCTCCGGCGTGCGCTACGACAAACACCACATGATCCCCGAGGTGGAGCGCGAATTCCGGCCCGGCACCGACCTGGCCTTCCTCGACGGCAACCGGCTCGGCCTCATCATCTGCAAAGACCTGGACTTCCCCGGCCTGGTCAGGGCCTACGGCAAGGCCGGCGTCGCCGCCCTGCTCGCACCTGCCTGGGACTTCGACGAGGACGCCTGGCTGCACAGCCGCATGGCGGTGGTGCGCGGCGTGGAGAACGGCCTGGCGGTGGCCCGCACCGCACGCGAGGGACGACTGACGGTCAGCGACGCCCTCGGCCGGATCGTGACCGAGCGCCACAGCGACAGAACGGGCATGACCATGGTCACGGCCACCCTGCCCCGGAAGGGCTCGGCCACCCTCTACACCGCCCTGGGGGACTGGGCCGCATGGGCCTCGGCAGGATTGCTGCTGCTCGCACTCGGCGCGCCGGCTCGCACGAAACCCTCCGGCCCGATGAGCGAGGGCCCACTCGACGAGACCACGACAGGCCCGTCGACACCGAGCTCGGCGCGCGGGCCGGCGAATCACCCCTCCACCTCTGCGTCCGCCGTCATCGGCACGCCCCCGAAGGGAGAATGAGGCAGACGGGAAGAACCGGCACCCGGACCGGATGCCGCCGAAGGTCACCCGGGGGCGGGGCCGTCGAGCGGCACGTGACGAGTTCGGGCGTCACGGAGAAGCGCACGCCGACATGCGTCCAGCGGCGAGGAAACACCCCGGCCGGGAGGGGCGCCGGCCGGCGCAAGCATGCCATGTCGCCGGAGTCCATCGCGGCGCACAAGAAATGCCGGACCGGCACTCCCGATACCCGGAGGGACCTCAACGCCGCGCATGGCGGATCCTCAACCGCCCCAATCCCATGGCCCCGGAGATCCGGATCCTCGGCCCGCCGGGGCGGAAACACCGCCGGGGCCGATAGCGCGGGCCCCTCCATCCGGTGCGCAGATCCTCGACGTCGACGATCGCGTCGCGAGGCACCGTGATCCTGGCTCCGCCGGTACCCAGGTACAGCTCGATGTCGACCACCGGATGCTCGATGACCGCCCGGGACAGATCCAGGTGCACCCTCGCGAGCGCGGACTCGACCTTGAGGATCCGAGGTACCCGCCACGCGCCGCGCCGCCGGATCCGTCCGCCGACGGCGGCGATCGTGGACGTGATGCCCGCCTCCTCCGGGAGCGAGGCCAGAGCCGACCCGAGCTCGCCGTGCGTCCCGGCGGTGAGCGCCCGATGGAGGCGCTCATCCAACTCCTCGTGCGAGATGTGCCCTTCGGCGTACGCCTCCTGCAGACGCCGCACGACCATGTCCCGGTCGTCCTCGCCGATCGGCGACGACCGGCGGTCCGGCCCGTCGGCCCGGGCCCTCACCGGCCCCTGCGCCTGTAGGCACGCAGCGACAACGGGACGAACACCACCAGCAGCACGACCGACCAGAGCAGGACGGCGGCCACCGGATGCGCGAGCGGCCAAGCCGTGTCCCCGAACTCCCCGGACGGCACGCCCGGGTTGCCGAACAGCTCCCGGGAGGCGGCGGTGAGCGCGCTCACCGGGTTCCAGTCGGCCAGGAAACGCAGCCAGCCCGGCATGCCGCCGGTCGGGACGAACGCGTTCGACAGCATCGTGAACGGCAGGAACAGCGGCACCATCGAGTCGGCGACCTGGTCGTTCTTCACCGCCAGACCCACATAGACGCCCACCCAGCTCAGCGCGTACCGCAGCACGATCATCAGCAGGAACGCCTGGACCGTGGGGACCAGGCCGCGATGCGGCTGCCAGCCCACCAGCAGGCCCGCCCCCACCATGATGGCCAGCATCAGCAGGCCGACCAGGGAGTCGGCGCCGGTCTGCCCGAACGGCACCGCCAAGCGCGCCATCGGCATGGAGCGGAACCGGTCCATCACACCGCGGGAGGCGTCGGCGGCCGTCCGCGTCATGACCCCCATCACCGCCGAGAAGGTCACCATCGCGAACAGCCCGGGCATGAGGTACTCGCGGTAGTCGCCGCCGCCCGGTACCTGGATCGCGCTGCCGAAGACGTACCCGAACAACACCACCATGACGGCCGGGAAGACCAGCGCGGCGACGAGTTCGCCCGGATCGTGTCGCAGCCGTCCCAGCTCGCGGCCGACCAGGGTCAGCCCGTCGGTGAACGTCCACCGCAGGCGGCGGCCCAGCGGCGGGGCAAGGTCGGTCATCGGACCAGCTCCTTCCGGTCGGTGAGGCGCAGGAACACCTCATCCAGGGTGGGACGGCGCAGCCGCACGTCGGCCACGGCGACCCCGGCGCGGTCGAGCTCGCGCACGATGCCGGCGAGCCGGAAGCCGCCGCCCGGCAGGGCGACGCTGAGCCGGTCGGCGCCGGTCACCGCGGGATCGGTCCCGGCCAGGGCCTTCAGCGCGGTCACCGCCGGACGCAGGGCGGCGAGGTCTTCGAGAACGACGTCGAGGCGGTCGCCGATCGTGGCCTTCAGCTCGTCGGGCGTGCCCGTGGCGATCACCTGTCCGCGGTCGACGACGGCGATGTCGTCGGCCAGCTGATCGGCCTCCTCCAGGTACTGCGTGGTGAGCAGCACCGTGGTGCCGTCCGCCACCAGCTCGCGGACGTTGTCCCAGATCTCGCCACGGCCGCGCGGGTCCAGACCAGTGGTCGGCTCGTCCAGGAAGAGCACCTCGGGGCGCAGCATGAGGCTGGTGATCAGATCGAGACGGCGCCGCATGCCACCGGAGTAGCCGGTGACCTGCCGATCGGCGGCGTCCATCAGACCGAAGCGTTCGAGCAGCTCGTCGGCCCGCCGGTACGCCTCGCGCCGGGACAGGTGGTAGAGGCGCCCGAACATGCGCAGGTTGCCACGGCCGGTGAGCTTCTCGTCCACGGCGGCGTACTGGCCCGCGAGCCCGATCCTGGCGCGCACCTTGCCGGCCTCGCGGACGACGTCGTACCCCGCGATGCGGGCGTGCCCGGCATCGGGATCGGACAAGGTCGCCAGGATGCGCACCGCGGTCGTCTTCCCCGCGCCGTTGGGCCCCAGCACGCCGCAGACCGTTCCTCTCGGAACGCTCAGGTCCAGCCCCCGCAGCGCCCGGGTGTCGCCGAAGGACTTGTGCAGCCCCTCGGCGAAGACGACCGGATCCGCCATGATTCCTCCACTGGGTACATTGTACGCGGTCAAGGCGGCCAGGCTAAGTTACTGGGTACTATGTACGCAAGTAGGGGGTGCAACAGTGACCGACACCGAATACGTGAACATCTGGATGCGGCCCGAACGCCCCGCCCGCGGGCCGAAGCCGACCTACAGCCGCACCCAGATCACCGAGGCAGCCGTCCGGATCGCCGACACCGAAGGCCTGGAGGCCGCCACCATGCGGCGGATCGCCGCCGAGATCGGCACGGGCGCGATGTCCCTCTACCGCTACGTCCCAAGCCGCGACGACCTCATCGCACTCATGGCCGACCGGCTGATGGGCGAAATCGACGTCGCCGGACTACCCTCCGACGACTGGCGCGCGGACCTGACACGCTACGCCGACGAACTGCGGGCGATGTGGCTGAGACACCCGTGGATCGCCACCGTACAAAGGTCACTCCCCAGCTTCGGCCCCAACCAGCTGCTCCTGATCGAACGGCTGATGGGAGTGCTCGACACCCTCGTCTCCATCGACGAGAACCTCAGCCTCATAGCCATGCTGAACAGCTACATCGAAGGCACCGTCCGCGAGGAGATCAGCTCGGCCAAGGAAGTCCGCCGCAGCGGGCTCAGCGAGTCGGAGTGGATGGCACGGAGCTACCCGTACATCGACCGGCTGGTGAAAAGCGGGGAATACCCGATCTTCACCAAGATCGTGATGGAGGCGCGCCAGCCGCACCTGAGCCGCGACGACCAGTTCCGGTACGGACTGAAGCGCGTCCTCGACTGCATCGCCGCGGCCCTCCCGTCAACGTCCGAATCTCCGAGGTCGGCGCACCGGGAGGAGCGGGAAGACCGCGACGGTTAGCGACGGCCGGGCGACGGCCGACGGCCCGCACCGCACCTCACCGCCCAGGACTCCCCCCACCGGACCGGGACCGCCGGACAGGACCCGGACCGCGGCCGCCCGCACCGGCCCCGAGGAGGACTAACCGTGACTGCCCTCCGGAACACTGTCCGCGGACATGCCCCCCTCCCCCGGAGCGCTCGTCAGGTAGACGTGCTGGTGACCGTGGCCGGCGTCGACATTGATCTGGTCGAGTTGTGTCGCCGCGACAGACCACGTCGCGACGGCCGCGGACCGCTGACGGGCCGCCAGATCGAGGAAGGGCTGCCGCAGATCCGCGGGGAGCCCCCGGCCGGACGCGTACGAATCGACCGCGATCGCCATGGCGTCCACCGCACTACGGAATCCCGCACGAGCCACGTTGGTCGCGGTCGTCCCCGAGGGAGTCTCCGCATGCCTGTCGACGGCCCGCCGCAGAACGCTCCGCCACCCGTCGACCTCCGCCGACTCCGCCGACCGCGCGCCGGGCTTCCCATCCCGGGGAAGCACCTCCGCGAGCCCGGACAGCACCCCGTTCAGCTCACCGGCGGTCACCCGCGCCGTGGAGGTCAGCTCACCGATCTGCTGGACGTCCCGCTTCGTCTCCGCCTCCCGCATCTCGGCGACGGCGACCTGGGAGGCGTCGGGGCTACCGAGGAGATAGCCCACCGGCCCGGCTATCGCGACGGCGGCGAGAACGGCCGCGACGTGACGCGCCCGGACGGACGGGCGAACGTCCGGCCGGGACGGGACACGGGGTGGCCTGACCGTTTTCGAGGACATCCAGCGGCTCCTGTCACCTGGCTACCCGGCCGACGCTACCGCTTTCAACGATCTACGTCCACGATCCCGCCGAACCCCGGAGGCCCCCCGTCTTTTGGTGGGCGCCTTCAGTCCGTCATGCTTTTTTTGATCTTGAAACTGCCCGACGCCTTTACAATGTAGATTTATAACGAGGCATCGACCTCGCCGGCCGTTCCCAGTCCGACGCGACAGCGGACACCACCCCCTCGTTTCACAAATGAAAACGATTATCGCTATCATTGGCTCACCCGTCCCCCTCCCAGGAGTGAAGACGCTTGGCCAGAAACGACGTGAGACCGGTGATCAAGCTGCGATCCACCGCGGGCACCGGATACACCTACGTGACCCGCAAGAACCGCCGCAACGACTCCGACCGGCTCAGCCTGCGCAAATACGACCCGGTCGTCCGCCGGCACGTGCTGTTCCGAGAGGACCGCTGACGCGACGAGAGAAGACGTCCACCCCGACCGCCACCCCGTGGCGTTCCGCTCCCAGGAAGGAAACCGCATGTCCGCCCACTGCCAGCTCACCGGCGTCAAACCGGTCTTCGGCAACAACGTCTCCCACTCCCACCGGCGCACCCGCCGCCGCTGGAGTCCCAACATCCAGCCCCGCCGCTACTGGCTGCCCGCCGAGGGCCGCTTCGTACGGCTGACGCTCAGCGCCCGAGCAGTCAAGACCATCGACAAGATCGGCGTCGAGGCCGCCGTGGCCCGCATCCGCGCCCGGGGAGAACGGATCTGATGGCGAAGAAAAGCAAGATCGCGGCCAACGAGCGGCGCAAACTCGTCGTCGTCCGCCACGCGGAGCGCCGGGCAGAGCTCAAGGAGATCATCCGTACCGGCTCCCCCGGCGAGCGAGCCCGGGCCGTCCGCGAGCTGAGCCGCCAACCACGCGACGCCAGCGCCACCCGGGTGCGCAACCGCGACGCCACCGACGGCCGCCCGCGCGGCCACCTGCGCAAATTCGGGCTCTCCCGGATCCGCTTCCGCGAGCTGGCCCACCGCGGCGAACTGCCCGGCGTCACCAAATCCAGCTGGTAAGGAACACCCCGACATGGCCGTCCCCAAACGCAAGACCTCCCGCAGCAACACCCGCCACCGCCGCTCACAGTGGAAGGCCACCGCACCCGACCTCGTCCCGGTCACCATCGGCGCGCACGAGCTGCTGATACCACGCCGGCTTGTCCGCGCCTACCGGCGCGGCCTCCTCACTCCCTGAGAACCACCTTCCGAGAGCCGCCTTCCGGGAACCGCCCCGAAGGCCGGCCCGCACCCCGGAGCCGCCACCGCGAACCCGCGCGGTGAACCCCGTACCACGAGAGGAGCCGTCATGTCCGTCCCCGTCGTCATCGTCGCAGGACTGCATCCCGAACCGCGCTCGGCCCTGGTCGACCGCCTGCTCGCCGAGCATCCCGGATCGGTGGCGATCCACCACGACCTGCGACAGGTGAGCACCGGGCGCGTGGAACGCGTCGTGCGCGACGCGTCGGGGACGCTGGATCTGCACGAGGTGCGGCTCGCGCACGGCTGCGTCACCTGCACCGTGCGCGAGGACCTCGTTCCCGTCCTGCTGTCGCGGGCGGACTCGGCGCCGCTGCTCATCGTGGAGCTGTGGGACTCGGTCGAGCCCAGGACCGTGGCCGAGGCCCTCGCCTGGCACGAGGACACCGTGCACCGCCTGCGCCTGACCGGGGTGCTGACCGCGCTGGACGCGGCACGCGCGACCGAGGACGTCTGCTGTGGCGACACCCTGGCCGCGCACGGCAAACACGCGGCGGCCGGTGACGAGCGCCACCTGGCCGGGGTGCTCACCCGCCAGATCGAGTACGCCACCGCACTCGTCGTGTCCGGCGCGGACGAGGAGGACGTCGAACTGGCCCTGGCCGTGCTCGGCCACCTCGCCCCCACCACCCCGGCCGGCCCCCCTGACCTCGTGTTGCCCGCCGTCACCGGTGCGGGGATCGACGTGGAGATGCTCGGGGCCCGCGTCGACCCGGCGACCGCCCAGCTGCCCTGCGACGCGCGGACCGGGGAGATCTCCACCGTGGTCTGGCACCGGCTGCGCCCCCTGCACCCCCAGCGGCTGTTCGACGCCGTCGACGAGCTGGTCACCGAGACCGTCCGCAGCCGCGGCCGGTTCTGGCTGGCCAACCGGCACGAACGCCTGCTCGCCTGGGACGCCGTGGCGGGTGTCGTCAGCGTCGAGGACGCCGGCCCCTGGCTGGTCACCCTGCCCGAGGCCGCCTGGGAGATGGAGAGCCCCGCCCGCCGCATGGCCGCCACCCTCGACTGGACCCCCCAGCTCGGCGACCGCGTCCAGCACCTCGCCTTCACCGGCCCCGACCTGGACCGCGACCGCATCCTTCGGCTGCTGGACTCCTGCCTGCTCACCGAGGACGAGACCCTGGCCGGCTCCGACGTCTGGGCCGGGTACCCCGACCCGTTCGCCTTCGTCCTCGACCTGAAGGAGACCTCCGTGTGAAACCTCGCCACGCGCACGCCGCCCTCCCCGCGCGAGGTGCCCGCCGGGTACGCGCCGCGGCCCGGTGGGAAAAGGACCGTCAGGCGTCGACTGCGGCCGGGACGCACTCGACGACGGTGTGCCGCGCCGTGATGTCGCGCACGGCGGCGATCCGCAGCCCGGCGGCCGCGGCCAGCGCCCGGTAGTCGTCGACGGTCCGTTCCCGGCCACCGGCCAGGACCAGCATCCGCAGGTTCATCTCCGCGAACATGGCCGGGTCCTCCCCCGAGACGATCGGTGACTCAAGGATCAGCACCCGGCCGCGCCGGCCCGCCGCACCGGCGCAGCGGCGCAGGATGGCGGTCGCCTCGGCGTCGGCCCAGTCGTGCAGCACGCGGTTGAGCACGTACACGTCGGCGCCGCCGGGCAGCTCGTCGAAGAAACTCCGCCCGACCGTCTCGCACCGGTCCGCCAGCCCGCGCCCGGCCAGGCACCGCTGCGCGCGTGACGCGGTGTCCGGCAGGTCGATCAGCACACCGCGCAGGCCCTCGTGGCGCGACAGCAGCTCGGCCAGCAGCGCCCCGGTACCGCCGCCGACGTCGGCCACCCGGGTCAGCGCCGACCAGCCGTAGGCCTCCGCCAGCTCGCCGTACCCGGTGTTGGCCGCCATCGTCGCGTCGAAGGAGGCGCTCAGCTCGGGGTTCGCGTCGAGATAGTGCCAGAACGGTGCGCCGAACACCGCCGGCCAGGCCGGTCGGCCGGTGCGTACCGTGTCCGCCAGGCCGGTGAAGGCCAGGTCCATCCGGCCGCCGAACCCGTCCAGGTCCAGCCACCGCCACATCGCGGAGGGGTGGTCCCGGCGCAGCAGGACGGCCGTCCCGTTCGCCGCGAACGTGCCGGGCCGGGGCTCGACGAACACGTCGTGGCAGACCAGATGGCGCAGCAGCCGGCCCAGCGCGTCCGGGTCCGCGCCGGCCCGGGCGGCCAGGTCGTCGATGTCCGAACCGTCCTCGTCCACCAGATCGGGCAGTCGCAGGGTGACGGCCACCCGGAGCGCCATCGGGGTCACCAGATCCATCAGCGGTGTCAGGGCCCGCCACGCGGTGAGCCCGTCCATCGTGGCGCCGCCGGTCGTCGCGGTCGCCTCGTCGTTGCTCGTCATACGCACCTCCTGTCCATATGGTGCGCGCCGAGGGCGGCCGTGGCTTGGACGAATCGGTGCTCGTTCTTCCCCGCCGCGCGTCTTCGAGACCGCCGGCGGGAGAGGGCCGGTAGACCGCCGAGCTTCTCGCGTCGAGGCCTGCCGCCGAGACGGGCCCACGATTTCAGGATTGGGCTGATCATATTCGATCAAATATTGACACATAGATGTTTCAAAGTATTCACTTTTGATCATCCCCGTTGGGTGCGCGCCATACCGGTTCGTGGCGGGCACCTGCGGAACCACGTAGGAGGGAGACCGCCGTGGTCATGGAGGCCGCGCTCCCGCGGCGGCGACGCCGCGGATCCGCTTCCGGCCGGTCCATGACCCGGGCCACCCCCGCCGGCCTCGCCGGGCCCCGCATCTCCGAACCACCACCCCCCTGAGGAGATTCCATGCAACGAACACGCCATCGGCGACGACTGCTGCACTCCGTCGTCGTCTGCGTCGTCGGCCTCGCCATGCTCGTCGTCGGCGCGCCGCAGGCCGGCGCCGCCCCGGCCCAGCCCTCGCCGTTGACGACGCCGTGGACGGGTCAGGCGTTGAACGGCACGCCGCTGCCGGAGTACCCCCGCCCGCAGATGACCCGGCCGGACTGGCTGAACCTCAACGGAGAGTGGCAGCTGCGGCAGTCGACCACGAACGACGCCCCCGTGTTCGGCCAGACGCTGCCGGAGCGCGTCAACGTGCCGTTCCCGGTGGAGTCCGCCCTGTCGGGCATCAAGCGGCCGGCGAACGACAACCGCTACTACCTGTTCTACCGCCGGACGTTCACCGTGCCGGCCGGCTGGACCGGCCGCCGGGTGCAGCTGCACTTCGGCGCCGTGGACTGGCAGACGACCGTGTGGGTGAACGGCGTACAGGTCGGCGGGCACACCGGCGGCTACGACCGGTTCGAGTTCGACATCACCCCGCAGCTCAACGGCGGGACGAACGAGCTGATCGTGCGGGTCTTCGACCCGTCGGACTCCGGGGCGAGCGGGACCAACCCCGCCCGCGGCAAGCAGGTCCGCAACCCCGGCGGCATCTTCTACACGCCCTCGTCGGGCATCTGGCAGACGGTGTGGCTGGAGCCGACCCCGGCCTCGTCGATCTACAGCGTCGACTTCTACCCCAACCTCGGCAACAACACCCTGCGGGTGCGCGTGTTCACCCGCGGCGACGTGTCGGGACACTCAGTGTACGCCGAGGCGATGAACGGCTCGACCGTCGTCGGCACCGCGACCGGCGGGTTCACCGATTTCAGTGTCCCCGTCCCCAACGCGCGGCGCTGGTCGCCGGACGATCCGTTCCTGTACAACCTGCGGATCTCCCTGCGGAACGGCGCGAACGCGACCGTCGACCAGACGACGCACTACTTCGGGATGCGCGAGGTCGGCAAGGCCGTGGTCAACGGGCGGCTCGCGCTGACGCTCAACGGCCAGTTCGTCATGCAGAACGGCGTGCTGGACCAGGGCTTCTGGCCGGACGGCCTGCACACGGCGCCCACCGACGCCGCGCTGGCGAGCGATCTGCAGAAGACCAAGGACCTCGGCTTCAACATGGTCCGCAAGCACATCAAGGTGGAGCCGCAGCGGTGGTTCTACCACGCCGACCGCCTCGGCCTGCTGGTCTGGCAGGACATGCCGAGCATGGGCGGGGGCAACGCCGCCCACCACACGCAGTGGGAGAGCGAGCTGAGGGAACTCGTCGACGAGCACCGCTCCTCCCCCGCGGTCGTCGCCTACGTCCCGTTCAACGAGGGATGGGGCGAGTGGAACCTCGCCGACACCACCCGGATCATCCAGAACGTCAAGAACCAGGATCCCACCAGGCTCGTCAACGGGCACAGCGGCTACAACTGCTGCGCCTCCAAGGGCGACCCGGGCAACGGCGACATGATGGACTGGCACATCTACGTAGGACCTGACTCGCCGACACCGTCGAGCACCCGGACCGCCGTGCTCGGCGAGTACGGCGGGCTGGGCGTGCGCGTCCCCGGTCACGAGTACAGCCCCAACGGCCAGTTCGGCGCGTACGAGATGCACCCGAACGCGCAGTCGATCACCGACCGGTACGTGAGCCTCGTCAGCCAGTCGGCGAACCTCATGCACACCCGCGGGCTCAGCGCGCTCGTCTACACGCAGCCGTTCGACGTCGAAGGCGAGGTCAACGGCTTCTGGACCTACGACCGGCAGGTGGTGAAGTTCGACGCCGCCCGGGTCCGGGCGGCCAACCTCGGCATCATCGCGGCGTCGAAGCGGCTGAACACCGCCCCGCCCCCGCCCGGCCGGCCGATCAGCGCCCCCGGGAACAAGTGCGTGGACGTGGCCGCCGACGACACCGGCGGCAACGGCTCCGCCGCGCAGCTGTGGGACTGCCAGATCAACGCCGCCGACCAGCACTGGACCAGGGACGGCACGGCGCTGCGCACGCTGAACCGGTGCCTGGACGTGACCGGCAACGCGACGGCGAACGGGTCACCGGTCCAGCTGTGGGACTGCAACGGCGGCGGCGCCCAGCAGTGGGTACCGCAGGACAACGGCGCGCTGCTCAACCCCCAGTCCGGCCGCTGCCTCGACTCACCGAACGGCTCCACGGCCAACGGGGCCAGGCTTCAGCTGTGGGACTGCAACGGCGCCGCGGCGCAGACGTTCCGGCTGGGCGGAGGCTCCAGCGGGGCCACGTTCGTCAACGGCCCCGGCGGCAAGTGCGTGGACGTGGCCGCCGACGACACCGGCGGCAACGGCTCCGCCGTGCAGCTGTGGGACTGCCAGCCCCACGCCGTCGACCAGCACTGGGCGTGGGACGGCACGGCGCTGCGCACGCTGAACCGGTGCCTGGACGTGACCGGCAACGCGACGGCGAACGGGTCACCGGTCCAGCTGTGGGACTGCAACGGCGGCGGCGCCCAGCAGTGGGTACCGCAGGACAACGGCGCGCTGCTCAACCCGCAGTCCGGCCGCTGCCTCGACTCACCGAACGGCTCCACGGCCAACGCCGCGAGGCTGCGGCTGTGGGACTGCAACGGCAGCCCGGCGCAGACGTTCAGAAGGCAGTAGCCCGGCGGGGATGGGGGCGGGAGCCGCGGCTCCCGCCCCCGGTTCACGTGCGGGAGGGCGGCGGGGGCGGAGGGGGTGCCGGCGTGGACCGGCCGATCGGCCGGATCCCGGGCACCGCGCCTCCGGATGGACCGGATGTCACGGCGATCCCGGGAACCGGAGAAGGCCGGGGTTCCTTCCTGGCGTGATCGCGAAATGTACGTGATCATTGGACCCACCATGCAGCGCCGTGCTCTTGTCCGTACCGTCGCGGGATTGGGCGCCGTCGCCTTCTCCGGCCTCCTGCGGCGTCGCGGACGCCGCGCCGGCGTCGTCCGTGACGACCGAACCCCTCCACCCTGACGCCGCCCCGCCCCCGACCCCCGTCCGAGGAAAGAAGAAAGAGGACACACCCCCCATGGCTCTTGCCGGTGTCTTCCTGCCCATCGCCCTCGCGGTCATCATGTTCGGCCTCGGCCTGGGCCTGACGATCGCCGACTTCCGCCGAGTCGTCGCCTATCCCAAGGCCACCGTGGTCGCGCTCGCCTGCCAGATCCTGGTGCTGCCCGCGATCTGCTTCGGCCTGGTGCTCGCCTTCGGCCTGCCGCCCGCGCTCGCCGTGGGCATGATGCTCCTGGCCGCCTCCCCCGGCGGGACCACGGCCAATCTCTACAGCCACCTGTTCGGCGGCGACGTCGCGCTCAACGTGACGCTCACCGCGATCAACTCGGTGCTGGCCGTCGTCACGCTGCCGCTGGTCACCAACCTGTCGCTGGGCTACTTCGCCGCCGACTCGGCCGCGCTGGGCCTGCAGTTCGACAAGACCGTCCAGGTGGTCGCGATCGTGCTCGTCCCCGTCGCGATCGGCATGGCGATCCGGGCGTGGCGGCCGCGGTTCGCCGACCGGATGAACACGCCCGTGAAGATCGCCTCGGCGGTCATCCTGGTCGTGGTGATCGTCGGTGCCCTGCTGCAGGAGCTGGACAACCTCGGCGGCTACATCCGCTCGGTCGGCGCGATCACACTGGTGTTCAGCGTGCTCAGCCTGGCCATCGGCTACTGGGTGCCGCGCCTGGCCGGGATCGAGCGCGGCCAGGCCGTCGCCTCCTGCATGGAGATCGGCATCCACAACGCCACGCTGTCCATCGCGGTCGCGCTCACGCTGCTGGGTGACACCCAGATGGCCATCCCCGCCGCCACCTACGGCGTGCTGATGTTCTTCACCGCCGCCGCGGCAGGATTCCTCCTCAGGTCCCGTACGGCGAAGCTCGCCCCCGACGCGGCTCTGTGAGAAGGGGTGCCCTTCCGCTCCCCGGGCTCCTCGGGTGACCGCGGGAGGTCGCGGGAGGTCGCGGGCACCTGCTCGCGACCTCCCGCGGCGGTCGGTAGGGCCGCCGGTACGGACGGGGTACGAGTGGTGCTGCTCGGGGGAAGTCGGGAAGCCGACCGTCGCCCGGGCGGTGACCCACCTTGGTCTCCGGATCGGCGGGACGGGCCTGGGATACCCTATGTTTACGTAAACATAGGCCGGACGGTCTCCCTGGACGACAGGCAGGAGCGGGAGTGACAGCTGACCACGGGCCGCGCTGGCTTCGCTGGCCCTCGGAGACCTCGCGGCGCCGGCTGGCCTTCGGCGCGGATTACAACCCGGAACAGTGGTCGCGGGAGGTGTGGCGGGACGACGTCCGGGCGATGCGCCAGGCCGGAGTGAACATCGTCTCACTGGCGATCTTCTCGTGGGCACGGCTCCAGCCACGGGCCGACCGATGGACCTTCGACTGGCTGGACGAGGTGATGGACCTCCTGCACGCGCACGGCATCGCCGTGGACCTGGCGACCGCCACCGCGTCCCCGCCGCCGTGGCTGACCGCCAGGCACCCGGAGATCCTTCCCGTCGACCACGAGGGCCGCACGCTGTGGCCGGGCGGGCGCCAGCACTGGCGCCCGACGTCGCCGATCTTCCGCGAGCACGCCCTGCGCCTGGTCCGGGCCATGGCGAGGCGGTACGGGAGCCATCCGGCGCTCGCCGCCTGGCACGTCTCCAACGAGCTCGGCTGCCACAACGTCTACGACTTCTCCGAGGACGCCGCCACGGCGTTCCGCGCCTGGCTGCGCGACCGGTACGGCACGGTGGAGGAGCTGAACCGGGCGTGGGCGACGGCGTTCTGGTCCCAGACCTATGACGGCTGGGAGGAGGTCCTGCCGCCGCGCCTGGCCACCTCCTATTCCAACCCCACCCAGCAGCTCGACTTCAAGCGGTTCTCCTCCGACGCCCTGAAGCACTACCTGCGGGCCGAACGCGGCGCGCTGGCCGAGCTGACGCCCGAGATCCCGGTCACCACCAATTTCATGGTCATGGGCGAGACCAAGGGAATGAACTACGCCGACTGGGCGCGCGAGGTCGACTTCGTCTCCAACGACCACTACCTGCAGACCGGCCCGCAGGCGCAGGACGAGCTGTCGTTCTCGGCCAACCTGACCGGCCGGCTCGCCGGGGGCGAGCCCTGGTTCCTGATGGAGCACTCCACCGGCGCGGTGAACTGGCAGCCGGTCAACACGGCCAAGAGGCCCGGCGGCATGGTCCGCGACTCGCTGACCCACGTGGCGTACGGTGCGGACGCCGTGTGCTTCTTCCAGTGGCGGCAGTCGGCGGGAGGGGCCGAGAAGTACCACTCGGCGATGATCCCGCACGCCGGCACGGACAGCGAGGTCTTCCGCTCGGTCGTGGACCTCGGCGCGACCCTGGAGAGGCTCGCGCCGATCGCGGGGACGCGACGCCGGCGCGCCGCGGCCGCGATCGTATTCGACTGGGACTCCTGGTGGGCCAGCGAGCTGGACTCCCACCCCACGTCACGGCTGCGGTACCGGCAGGAGGCGCTGGACTGGTACTCGGCGTTCGCGGCGGCCGGAGTGCGGGTCGACGTCATCACCTCCGCCGACGCGTTCGCGCACTACGACCTGCTCGTCGCCCCGGTCCTGTACGTCGTTCCGCGGGGGCTCGCCGACCGCCTGAGCGAGTACGCGACCGGCGGCGGCCATCTCGTCACCACCTATTTCTCCGGCATCGTGGACGAGCACGACCACGTGTGGCTCGGCGGCTACCCCGGCGCGCTGCGCGATCTGCTCGGCATCCGGATCGAGGAGTTCGGGCCGCTGCCGGACGGCGACCGGGTGGACCTCGACCTCGGCGTCTCCGGCACACTGTGGAGCGACCGGATCGACGTCGCCGGGCCGGACGTCGAGGTCGTCGCCCGCTACACCTCCGGCGAGTACGCGGGCCGGCCCGCCGTCACCACCCGCACGGTCGGGACCGGCTCGGCGTCCTACGTCTCGACCAGGCTCGGCCCCGAGGGCCTGGGCCCGGTGCTCTCCCGGCTCCTGGCGGCCGGAGGGGTGCGCCGCGAGCTTCCGGCCGCCGTCGCCGGAGCGGTGGAGCTGGCGGTCCGCACCGGTGACGACGCCGACTACTGGTTCCTCATCAACCGCACCGACGAGAGCGTCGCCGTGGGCGATGCCGGTGAGGTCGCGGGCGAGGTCCTCCAGGCCCCGTGCCTGGCCGCGGACCTCACCCTGGCTCCCCGCCAGGTGTGCGTCCTGCGCCGGCCGGCCCTGCGGCGGGACGAGGAGCACGGCGGGGTCACCGGACGGTGAAGCCCTGTTCCCTGCCGTACGCGACGGAGGCGTCCTGCCACGCCTTCAGGCCGTCCTGCAGGGTGACGCCGCTGATGTAGGCCTTGCCCGCGGTGTCGTTGAAGATCCTGTTGGCGTAGACCTGGTAGGGCAGGTAGGACCAGCCTCCGACGACCTGGCCCGCCGACTCGGCGAGGATCCGGTTGACCCGCTGGCCGCCGAAGTAGGGGAACTCCTTGTCCTGGAAGGCCGGGGAGGCCAGCTCAGCGGTGGTGGCGGGGAACGCGCCGCCGTCCAGCCGGGTCCGCACCCCCTCGTCGACGCCGGCGTACTTGAGGAAGGCGTAGGCGAGCGTCTTGTTCGCGCTCGCCTCGGGAATGGCCAGCGAGCTGCCACCGCTCTCCGAGGTGGCCCTGCCGCCGCTCTCCCACTGCGGCATGGGGGCGACCCGCCACTTGCCGAACCCGGCCTTGACGCCGGTCTCGAGGTTGGCGGGCATCCAGGCACCGATCACGAGCGTGGCGATGGTGCCGTCGCCCAGGCCCTTGTACCAGGCGTCGGTCCACCCGGTGACCGGCGCGACGAGCTTGTCGCCGACGAGTTGCTGCCAGGCCGAGGTGAACTTCCGCGTGCCGGCGTCGCCGAAGTCGACGCTCACCGTGGTGCCCTCGACCTTGTACGGCTTGCCACCGGCCTGCCAGATCATGCTGGTGACGAACCCGGGGTCGCCGGTGTCGCTGGTGATGTAGGCCTTGGGGTCGGCGGCGTGCAGTTTCCTCGCCGCCGCGATGTACTCCTCCCAGGTGGCCGGGACCTCGATGTCGTGCTCGTCGAAGACCTCCTTGTTGTAGAACAGGGCCATCGGCCCGGAGTCCATGGGCATGCCGTGGATCCCGCCGCCGGAGCGGACGGCGTTCCAGGGGCCGGGGGTGAAGGTGCCGTCGAGCTTGTCCGCGCCGAAGCCCGTCAGGTCGGCGACCGACTTGGCGAGCACGAACTGCGGCAGGGCGAAGTACTCGATCTGGGCGATGTCGGGGACGCCCGACCCGGCCTTGATCACGTTCTGCAGGGCGGCGTAGTGGTCGTTGCCGGTGCCGGCGTTGACCAGGTTGACCTTCACCTTCGGATATTTGGCCTGGAAGCCGGTGACCACCTGCTTCAGGGTCGGTTCCCAGGCCCAGATCGTGATGCCGCCACCGGCGTCCAGCGCGGCCTGGAGGTCGGTGGCGGACGCGCTCCGGGCGGGCGGGGCGGCCCCGGAGCCGCCGCCGGAGGGGGCGCAGGCGGCGGTCATCAGCGACACCGACAGTGCGGCGCCCAGCAGGAGGGCGTGGCGGCGGGTTGTCGTCATGGATGTCCCTTTCGTGGTTGTACCTGGGGACGGTTCGGGCGCGGCCTGGGTCACTCCTTGACGCTTCCGGCGGCCAGGCCCGACTGCCAGTACCGCTGGAGCAGCAGGAACGCCGCGATCAGCGGGACGATGGTGAGCAGCGAACCGGTGATCACGAGGTTGAAGATCGCCTCGCCCCCGATGGTGGACGCCTGGGCGTTCCACTCCTTGAGGCCGAGGGTGAGCGGATACCAGTCCGGGTCCTTCAGCATGATCAGCGGCAGGAAGTAGTTGTTCCACGTCGCGACGACCGCGAACAGCAGGACCGTGACGATCCCGGGCGCCAGCAGCGGCAGGCCGATGCGCAGGAACGCCTGGAACTCCCGCGCCCCGTCCACCCGCGCCGACTCGAGGAGCTCGTCCGGTACGGCGTCGGCGGCGTAAATCCACATGAGGTAGAGGCCGAACGGCGAGATCAGCGACGGGATGATGATCGCCCACGGGGTGTTGGTCAGGCCCATCCCGGAGAACATCAGGAACGTCGGGACGGCCAGCGCGGTGCCCGGCACCGCCACCGCGCCGATGACGACGGCGAAGACGGCCTTCCTGCCGGGGAAGTCGAACTTCGCCAGCCCGTACCCGGCGACCGTGGCCAGCAGCGTCGCGCCGCCCGCGCCCACGACCACGTAGAGCAGGGTGTTGAGCAGCCAGCGGGTGAAGATGCCGTCGTCGTAGGTGAAGGTATCGGCGATGTTGCGGAACAGTGCGAAGTCGGGGTGGAACCACAGGCCGGACGAGCCGAACAGCCCCTCCTGCGTCTTGGACGCGTTGATCAGCAGCCAGGCCAGCGGGAGCAGCGCGTAGACCAGCATGATCGCGGTCAGGGCGGTCAGGGTGGCGCTGCGCCGGTTTCGCCGCGCGGGGTGGTGCCGGCGGCCGCGCCGGATCACCAGCGGGCCGGACGAGGCCCGCGCGCGGGGCTTCCGGGTGGTCGCGGGGGTGGCGGTCACGGTCGGTCCCTCCTCATCCCGCGGAGCTGGACGACATAGGCGATGATCATCGTGATCACGCCCATGACGATGGCGACGGTCGCCGAGTAGTTGAACCGCTGGCCGTCGAAGGACAGCGAGTACGCGTAGAGGTTCGGCGTCAGGTAGGTCGTGATCACGTTCGGCGCCAGGGTCCTGAGGATGCTGGGCTCGTTGAAGAGCTGGAAACTACCGATGATCGAGAAAATCGTCGCGATCAGCAGTGCTCCGCGCAGCGCGGGGAGCTTGATCGCGTAGACGATCCGGAGCTGGCTCGCCCCGTCGATCTCCGCGGCCTCGTACAGGGACGGATTGACCACCCGAAGGGCGGAGTACAGGATCAGCATGTTGTAGCCGACGAACTCCCACGTCACGATGTTGCCGATCGACGCGAGGATCAGCTCGGACGACAGCGGGTCCGGCAGCGACACCCCGAACGTCTCGTTCAGGTTGCCGACGAGGCCGAACCGGGTTCCGTACATGAAGCCCCACATGAGCGTCGCGACCACCGCTGGCACGGCATACGGCAGGAACACCGCGATGCGGAAGAAACTCGTCCCGTACAGCCGGCCGCTGTCGATCGCGAGAGCCACCAGGAGCGACAGGAACAGCATGATCGGGACCTGCACGACCAGGAAGAGCGTCACGTTGCCGAAGGCGGACCAGAAGCGCGGGTCGCCCAGCACCGCGAGGTAGTTGTCGGCGCCGACGAAGGCGGTCCCGCCGATCAACCGGGTGCGGAACAGGCTCAGGTGGATCGAGTACACGACCGGCGCCAGGAAGACGAGCGCGAACACCGCGATGAACGGCCCGACGAACCGCCATCCCGCCCACGACCGCCCCCTGCGGGGCGCCGTCCTCCGGCCGGCCGTCGTGCTCACCCGCGGTGCTGCGACCACCGGTTCCCTCCCGCCTACCGATGATGTTTACGTAAACATCACCCCCGGAAGGAAGTGTCTAATAAAACCGACACAAGGTGATGAGTGATAATCCGTAAGTAATGATTACGTAAACGTTCGTGCGGTATCGTGACACCGGTCACACAGGTCGTCAAGGTTTCCCCGGCGCCGACGGCCGTCCGGAACACACCAGAAGGGTGAGAACGATGAACGGCGGTGGCCGGCAGCAGCCGGGAACGACCCCCGGCGGCGCGCAGCGCGGCGGGTCGGGCGTCCCCGGCGGACGCCGCAAGCAGCGCGTCTCCATGGCCGACGTCGCCATGTTGGCGGGCGTCTCGTCCCAGACCGTGTCCCGGGTCTCGAACGGCCATCCGGGAGTGGTCGACTCGACCCGCGAGCACGTGCTCGCGGCGATGCGCGAGCTCGGCTACCGGCCCAACAGCGCGGCCCGCGCGCTACGGTACGGCCAGTTCAACACCATCGGCGTCATCCTCTTCAGCCTCGCCTCCACCGGCAACAGCCGCACGGTCGAGGCGATCGCCACCCACGCCGCCGCCGAGGGGTACGCCATCACGCTGATCCCCGTCGACGTGCCGACCCAGGACAACGTGCTGGGGGCGTTCACCCGGATGGGCGAGCTCGCCGTGGACGCGGTCATCGTCATCATCGAGATCCACCTGCTCGACGCGGGCACCGTGACCCTGCCCCCCGGGGTCCCCGTCGTCATCGTCGTGGACTCCGACGCCGGCGACCGCTACGGCGTCGTCGACACCGACCAGGCCGACGGGGCCCGGCGGGCCGTCCACCACCTGCTCGACCTGGGACACCGGACCGTCTGGCACGTGACGGGACCGCGGACCTCCTACGCCGCCCAGCGCCGCACCCAGGCCTGGCGCACCACGCTCGAGGAGGCCGGACGGCCGGTGCCGGCGCCCCTGCACGGCGACTGGTCGGCCGAATCCGGCTACGCCGCCGGTCTCGCGCTCGCCGGCGAGCCCGGCTGCACGGCGGTGTTCGTCTCCAACGACCAGATGGCCCTCGGGCTGCTGCGCGCCCTGCACGAACGCGGCCGGGTGGTCCCGGACGAGATCAGCGTGGTCGGCTTCGACGACATCCCGGAAGCGGCCTTCTTCATCCCGCCCCTGACGACCGTCCACCAGGACTTCGCGGAGGTGGGCAGGAGATGCGTGCAGCGGGTCCTGGCCCAGATTCGCGAGAACCAGACCTCCCGGCCGGGCACCGATCTCGTCCCGACCCGCCTGGTGGTACGCGACAGCACGGCCTCCCCCGGAAGGTGACCGGGCCCGGCCGCCGCCCTCGCGCGGAGGGCGGGCGAAGGAGATCCCGGGTCCGGCGAGCCGCACGGCGGCTCGCCGGAGATCACGTCGTCACGCGGAAGGTGGCGTCACCGCGGCCCTGCGCGTCGCCGATCGGGTCGAGCCGGAGCAGGTAGTCGTAGTGCCTGATGTACCGGTCGGGGTAGTTGTACGACTGGAAGGACGTCCACGACGCGTTGGCGAGCCCGGCGACCTGGCGGAACGTGGCGTCCCCCGCGAAGGTGGCGGTGCCGTCGTCGGGCGCGAGAACGAAATCGTACCCGTAGTGCCGCAGGTAGTACCCGGGGTAGTTCACCGACGCGAAGGACACGTGGCCGCTGCCGTTCGCCAGGCCGGGCACCAGCCGGAACTGCGCGTCCTGGGCGGGGCTGACGTTCGCGTCGATGCGCACGTCGAGGTTCGCGTGCCGCACGTAGCGGGTCTGGAAGTTGTACGACTGGATGCGGTTGACCGGCGCGGTGGCGCCCCAGCGGCCGAGGACGCGGTCCTCCTCCGCGGCGGTCAGGTTGAGGATGGAGCCGTGGCGCTTGCGGTTGGTGCCCATGCCGTAGTCGGAGCGCGTCTGGAAGTTGCGCGTGCTGCCCAGGTTGGTGGAGGTGATGGGCATGTAGCCGCGGCCGGTGGCGTACTGGTCCAGCCACAGGGCCCACTCGTTGCGGCCGTTGAACTGCGCCCACATCGGGCCCTCCACGACGTTGCCGCCGCCCGTGCCGTTGGAGATCCCCATGTGCGACAGGTTCCCGAGGGTCGTCCAGGAGCCCAGGATCGAGTTGCTGGCCTCGATCGTGATGTGGCCGTCCGCCGAGGCCCGGTAGTACCGGTAGCCGCCGACGCCGCCGGGCACGTCGACGATCTGCGTGTCGATGATGCCCTGGCCGGTCCCGCGGTCGATGTACAGCTGCGGTGCGGAGAAGCTGCGGAAGTCAGCGGTGCGCGTGTACCAGATGCGGTGCTTGGTCACGCCGTTGCGGAGCGAGTTCGTCGCCCAGTACAGGACGTAGTCACCGGTCTCGGGGTTGTAGATGGCCTCGGGCGCCCAGGCGTTGCCGGCGCCGGGGATGGCGCCCGCGACGTTGATCAGCCACGGAGCCGACCAGTTCACCAGGTCGCGCGACTCCCACACGACGAGCGAGGTGCTCCCCCGGTTCGCGGCGTCGCTCCACGAGGTGCCGGCGGCGATGCGCAGGTCCGTCGCGACGATCCAGTACCGGTCGCCGGCGGGAGACCGGACGAGGGCGGGGTCGCGGACCCCTCGGGTGCCGACCGTGGAGCGCAGGACCACCGCGCCGTTGTTCAGGTCGGTCCAGCGCAGGCCGTCGTCGCTGTGGGCGAGGTAGATCTGCTCGCCGCTCGCCGACTCCCCGGTGAAGTGCGCCATCAAGTACCCGGTGAAGGGTTCGAGGGCGGCCGCCTCCTTCGGGACGGCCAGCGACCACGAGGTGAACATCAGGCAGGCGGCGAGCACCGCGCCCACCCGGGACAAGGCTTTCAACATGCGTTTCTCCTTCGGGAGCGGGCACGATGGGGCGGACGGCGCCGTCAGCGGCGATCCATCCGGTCGAGGGTGGTCTCCCTGCCTCCTCGTCGTCGGCGGCGCCGGGCTCGGCGCCGTTGGGAGCTGGACGGGTACAGGGGCCGCGTGCCGTGCGGGCCGGCCGGGGCGGGCCGGCTCCCGTGGCCGGGCGCGGGCCGGCGGCCTCGCGTACGCCCGGGTCCGAGGGACACGGGCGCGTCACATCTCCCCCCGCCTATCGGGTCAGGAATGTTAGCGCTAACAATTCATATCGCGAAGATTTATCTTTTATGACATTGTGTGGCCGCCGACATGCCGAAACGCAAACAGACAACCGCGGCCGGGCAGAGGTTACATCGGCGTCACATCAGTGTGATCGCCAACATCCGGCCGGTCAATACCCCCATGACACCCGGCCGGCGAGCGATCACCTCCGACCGGCCGTCGAGCGACGACAGGCCTCTTGAAAGAGCAGGTCAGCGGTACCGTATCGGCCTGCCGGCAGAGCACGGGCCGCTCCCGTCCGGTAATCCGGGTGTTGACAACCTTGCTGTTATCGTTAACACTCTGCGAAACGCGCCGGAAACACGGACGCGGCCCGATCCTCACCGTCCATCGGCGATCCGGGATCCGGTCATCACTCCAAGGATTACCGAAACCTCGAGCAGAAAAAAATGTTAGCGATAACATAACCTCGCCACGCCGACCGCCGGCATGCAGGGCCTGCGCTCCTGCACCGCGCCGATCAACGCCAAGCACGCCACCATCACCCCGATCACCGCGGTGGAACCGGCTCACGTCGTGCGACTTCCCGGACCGCTGCATCCGGCACTCCGGCCACGTGCTGCGGGAGGTCCCCGAGTCGGCCGGTCGCGCGCTCGACGGCTGTGCGCTCGACGGCCGCGTCAGCTCGGCGCGGTTCCGGTGCTCTCCCGCACGATGAGCTCGGGCTCCACCAGCCGCCGGGGCTGGCTCGGTCTGCCCGCCATCTGGTCGAGCAGCACGTGGAAGGCGTGGCTGCCGACCTCCTCGAAATCCTGCCGGACCGTCGTGAGCGGGGGCCAGAAGTAGGCGGACTCCGGCACGTCGTCGAAGCCCACCACGCTGACGTCCTCGGGAACGCGCCGCCCGGCCTCGCGCAGCGCTCTCAGCACGCCCAGGGCCATCTGGTCGTTGCCCACGAAGATGGCCGTGACCTCGGGGTCCTGTGCCAGGCGGCGGCCGAGCTGGTAGCCGGAGCGCGAGCTCCAGTCCCCGCGCAGCACCTCGGGAACCCGGTGCCCTCCGGCCTCCAGCACCTCGCGCCAGCCCTCGACCCGGCCGTTGGCGTCGATCCAGCTGGCCGGGCCCGCCACGTGCCACACCGTCTCATGGCCGAGGCTGAGCAGGTGCCTGGTCGCCCGTGCCGCTCCCGCCCGCTGGTCGACCATGACCACGGGGACGGAGAGGCCGGCCCCGGCGTCGACCGCGACCACGGGGATCTCCGACGACAGGTGGCGCAGGCCGTCGGCCGCCGACTCGTGCGGCGCGACGATGATGACGCCGTCCACCGACTGGGACCGCAGCTGGCGCAGGCTCTCCTCTATCGAGCGACGGTCGAGCGTGCTCAGGCTGGCGATGCTCACGGCGTAGTCGTTGAGCCTCGCGGCACGCTCGATGCTGTAGAGGGTCGAGGCCGGACCGTACAGGGTGGTGTCGATGCTGACCACGCCCAGCACCCCCGACCGTCCCGTGGCGAGCTGGCGGGCGGCGGCGTTGGGCCGGTAGTCCAGCTCCTGCACCGCGGCCAGCACGCGCGCCCGGGTTTCGGTGTGCACCCTCTCGGGCGCGTTGAGCGCCCGGGAGACGGTCATCGCCGACACTCCGGCGAGCGCGGCGACGTCCTCCAGCACAGCAGGTCTGGAGCGCGGCGGGCCGTCGTTCGATTTCGCCTTCAAAGCAGCTCACCCCCTATGCGATAACGCTAACAGGAGTTCCGGGCCCGTTCCGCTACGACGGGCACCGTCCGTACCGGGATCGGGTCACGAGGACGACCTCGTCGGCGGCACCGCGATGTCCGATGCCGCCGTGGCGAGAGGTGGGGCCGCGTCCATGACGAACGACTCCGGCGGTGACAGGGTGCCCGGGGTGGAGAAGGCGAGCACCGCCGCCCTATTCGAAGAGGGACGGGTCTCCGGTGCCTCGGCGGAGGATCTCGGGCTCACCCTGCGAGAAGTCGACGACCGTCGTCGGGACGGCGCCGCACTCGCCGGAGTCGATCACGGCGTCCACCACGTGGTCGAGCCTCTCCTTGATCTCCCAGCCCTGCGTCAGGGGCTCGGTCTCGTCGGGCAGCAGCAGGGTGCTCGACACCAGCGGTTCGCCGAGTTCGGCCAGCAGCGCCTGCGTGACGACGTGATCGGGGATCCGGACGCCGACCGTCTTCTTCCGGGGATGCAGCAACCGCCGCGGTACCTCCTTGGTCGCGGGCAGGATGAAGGTGTAACCGCCGGGGGTCGCCGCCTTGACCGAGCGGAACAGCGCATTGCTTACATGCACGAATTGGCCGAACTGAGCGAAATCTCTACAGACCAGGGTGAAGTGGTGGTCGCTGCCAAGGTCGCGGATCTCCCTGATCCGGTCGATCCCCTCCTTGTTGCCCAGCCGGCACCCCAGCGCGTAGCCGGAGTCCGTCGGGTACGCGATCAGCCCGTCCCCACGCAGAAGCTCGACCACCTGGCCGATCAGCCGGGGCTGGGGACTGTTCGGATGCACATCAAGGTATTTCGCCACACCCCGAGCTTAGAAGCGAATACCACCCCGCGTGACACCGGCGCGGCTCACCGTACTGACCATCGAGACGTTCCGCCCGTTCCACGAGGCCCACTTCCGCCTCCTGATGGGTGAGGTCGTCTTCGCCGACCAGCACGGCGACCATCGCGAGCAGACGGCGTCCTCACCGTCCGTCCCGGAGGGGGTCACCTCCTGCGGGCGGTCACCAGGGTGAAGCCGAGGAACTCGCCGCCGTCCGCGACGAGCATGTCGATCACCGGCTGATGCGCGACACGCTTTTCCGGCCGGTGGTCGGCGCAGGCTCTGGCCCAGAGCAGCCAGTTCTCCCAGCCGCCCTCCTGCAACCGGGCGGAGGTGACCTCCACCAGCTCGGTGATCTCCCACTGGAAACGCCACCACTGTGGCGTGTGCCAGGCGATGGCCTCCCAGCCGACCACTTCCTTGATGTGCGCGGGGATCGCCCCGAGCTCGCGGACCTCGCGCGTCATCCCGGGGGTGGCCATCCCGAGCCGGCCTCCGGGGCGGAGGAACCCCACCAGGTAGGGCAGGTAGCTGTCGGCCGTGCCGAAGTACTCGAAGGCGTCGATGCTCACGATGGCGTCGAAGCTCCCCTTCTCGAACGGCAGGACGTGGGCCTCGGCGCGCACCGCCTCCACCCGGTCACCGACGCCGGCCTCGGCGAAGACCTCCGCCGCCTCGTCCGCGCCGATCCACCAGTCGGTCGCGACGACCTGGACACCGTACTCGCGGGCCAGGAACACCGACGTCGCCCCCTTGCCGGAACCGAGGTCCAGCACCCGCATGCCGGGTTTCAGGTCGAGGTCGCGGGCGAGGTCTTCCAGCATCCACAGCGGATGGGGTCCCATGTCGAGTCCGAGCAGCCAGGCCGGATCGTAGGCGGAGGAAAGCGGGTAACGGTCGGGACGCACGAGTGCGTCGAATGCGGTCACGGGATCCGACCCAACATCATCCCGTTTCCCGCGCGCAATCGGGTTTTCCGGCCGGTGGGACCTCCGCCCGCGCCGGTCGGACCCCTTCCGGAGGAGCCGGACATGAGCGGCCCCGAGACCACCGGCTCTGGATCGCCGGTTCCAGCGGGTCGGTGTCGGCGCGGAAGCGGTCGGCCTTCCTGCCTCGTTCGACGGCCTGGACCAGATGCTCCAGGGTCGCGTCCGCAGCCTTGAGGTCTTCGAGCTCGAGGTTCGCGTCGAACATGACCCGGTACAGGTCGGGGTGGTCCAGGGCGTTGCGGAGGTGGGCGGCGACCATGCCGGCCGCCTAGAAACGTTCGGCGTACCAGGTCGGAGACTCACCGAACATGTCCTTGAAGTCCCGGACGAAGTGCGCCTGGTCGGCGTACCCGAGTTCGGTCGCCAGCCCCGCCCAGTTCACCGACGCGCCCCGCGCCAGCCGCTCGGTGACCTCGTGCAGCCGGTAGCGGCGGATCACCCATTTCGGACCGATACCGACGTACTCCGCGAACAGCCGCTGCAGTTCCCTGACACCGGTCTCGAGATGGTGGGCCAGCGTGGCGACCCGGGTGATCTCTGGATTGGCGGCGATCGTCGCGACGATCGCCGCGGCCCGCTCCGCCCTGGCGTCGCGCTCAGGCAGTCGCGCCCTGAGGAAGTCCTCGACGCCCGCGACGTCGACCGGGTCGGGCAGGTCACCGGCGAACACCTGGCTCGCGTCGACGGACCGGTTCGTGATCGTCGAGACGGGCGCGCGCAGGAACGGCCGGAATCCCCCCGGCCGGAACGTCACTCCGAACACACCGTTCCTGCCTTCCAGCACCTTGATCTGATGCCCGCCACAGACGCCCTGCACCGTCGCGCCGCCGTCGCGGAAGGTCAGATGCACGTTGGGGTACGGCACGACCAGCTGCTCGTAGGGCTCAGCGTAGTCCCACGAAACCACCCAGTAGCGTTCGACGTACGGCGCCAGATCGGGGGACGGTCTCGGGAAGGAGTGACGCTGGAACCTCGTCCACGCACCGGCGAGTTCACGGACGTCCCTGGACATGCGGTCGAGCCTATGTCGCGTTTGTTCAATACACCCGTCGCGCGCCGTGTTTTCTTGGTCGCCATGCATGACAGAGAGCTGATGATCCGCGCGGCCGCGCCCTTGGCGGAGATCATCCACACCATCGAGCCGAACCAGCTGAATGCCCGGACCCCGTGCTCCGAGTACGACGTGCGCGGGCTGGTCAACCACCTGCTGTTCTGGGGACCGTCGCTCGAGGCGTCCGCGCGCAAGGAGTCCGTGCCGCCCCCGGCGGGGAGCGAGACGGACGTGGACCTGACCGAGGGGGACTGGGCGGCCGCCCTTGAGATCCAGGTCAAGCGCACCGTGACCGCCTGGGGCCGGCCCGCCGCGTGGGAGGGGACGACGCGCATGGGCGGCCCGATGGAGCTGCCGGCGTCGCTGGTCGGAGGCATGGTGGTGGGTGAGCTGGTCGTGCACGGCTGGGACCTGGCGCGGGCGATCGGCCGGCACCCGGCCTGGGACGACGACCTCGTCACGTACCTGTACGACGAACTGGCGAAGAACGCCGCGCAGGGCCGGGAAATGGGCGTCTACGGACCGGAGGTCACCGTTCCGGCCTCATCGTCGCCGTTGGACCGCGTACTCGGTCTCACCGGCCGCGACCCCGCCTGGACCGGCTGAGAACACCGCGCGGAGCGCACGGGACCGTTCCGACGCCGTCGAAGGCGGCGCGAACATGGCCATGATCGACTGGTTTGCCGGAATCCTAGAACCCGCCGGGCGGGGCCACCTCGGCAGGACCCGCCGGACGCGGTTCTCGACCGTCCCGTTTGACAGATGTTCCGTACGGTGTACGGTATCTCGTACGGTCCCTTACCCGCCACCGGACGGTGCTCCGTGCCGTCCGGTGGCGGGTGAGGGACCGGCAGGACGCGTCGTCGACGAAGGAGCGGAACAGTGTCAGAGGTCCAGGAATCCCCGTTCGGTAGCGGTGCCTTCACGCCGACGGCCGACGACCGGGAGAGCGTCGAGGCGTGGTTCGCCGAGTACGACGCCCACAGCGCGAAGGTCGACGTCGAGCGCATGGCGGACATGGCGATGTTCCCGCTCAACGTGGTGACCGACGGTCCCGACGGCGACGGCCTGGCCGACCGGTGGACGAGGGAGCGGTTCACGCGCACGATGGCCGAGGTGATGGGAGGCGGGGAGGCGGGCGACGTCACGATGGAGTCGGTCCGCACCCCCCACTTCCTGACCGCGAACCTGGTCGTCGTGGTCACCGACGCGACGATGACGGTCAACGGCGAGGCGTACGGCATGCGTTACGCGGACCTGCTGGTGAAGTCGGGGGGCCGGTGGGTCTTCCAGACCATGGTGCAGGGAGGGTGGGCCGACGCCTGGAAGGAGACCACCGGCTCCAGGCAGGAGGCCTCCCCCGCCGGCCGGTAGAGCTCCACCGGCGCGGACTCGACCTCGGCGTGCCCGTCGATGCCGTCGTGGCCACCCCGCGGAAACACCTCGACCAGGTCGGGTCACGGCCAGGCACCCGCTGGACGCGATCGCCGGGTCGCCACCGCCGGGCGGGGTGCGGACGGTCCCGTGCGAGCTGGTCCTGCGCGAGTCGGCCGGGGTCACCCTCGGCCGAGCGGGACCCGCGCCCGGGTCCCGCCGTCGCCGGGCGCCGCGGAGTTCGGTCACCGCGGCTGCCAGCGGCCGATCTTCTTGGAGACGAGAGTGGCGCCGATGCGCGCGTAGAAGCGCTGCGCGGCCACGTTGGCCTCGGCCACCTCCCAGCGGATCACCTTGCCGTCGGCGGCTTCGGCGACGGCCCGCATCAGCAGCTCTCCCGCGCCGTTGCCGCGTTCGGCGCCGGTCACGTACAGGTCGTCCAGGGCGAGGTGGTCCTCACCCGACCAGAAGCCGATGCGCTGCAGCCAGGAGACGTAGCCGACGGCCGCGCCGTCCCGCTCGGCGATCAGGTAGGTGATCTCCGGGCGGGCGAGCATCCGCTTCAGGTCGTCGACGCTCACCGTGACGCTCCGGGACTGGTTCTGGTGCTCGGCCAGCTCGCGGATGAGGCCGTGCACGGTGGGGGCGTCATCGGGCGTGGCGCGACGGATGTCCATCACGATGGTCCTTTCGGATGGGCGTTCGAGGAGTGGGTGGGGTGGTGCGCTCTCAGGCCGGTCGCCGTCGCCTGCCGGACGGGACGGGGCCCGGTCGCGCGGCGTCGGGCCGGGGGCGTTCGCCGCGCCGATGGACGGTCGCCGGGGGTGACCCGACGGCCGGGAGAACCCATCGGCCAGGAGGAGACGCTACCGGGGTCAGGTATATGGGCAGATGAGGAAACCGTACCCCGGCATGGTATGGACGAGACGGACGGATCCGGCGGGAAAAGCGTTCCGGAGGTGGGGTCAGCCGTGTTCCGCGTGCCGGCCGTGGTCGGTGACCTGGGCGTCGAACCACGCGTGCAACGCCGTGACCAGCGACGCGTCGGAGGTGGTGTAGGTGATCCGGGCGCCCGCGGGCAGTTCGGCGTAGCGGATGTCGATGCGGCTGTGGCCCTGTTCGAGGTCGCGCAGGCCCGGCATCTCACCGCCGTGGATGGAGGCGGGGTCGCCGTAGTCGCCCCTGCCGAAGCCCGCGGCCTCGGCGGTCAGGTGCTCGCGGATCAGCGTGACCTGCTCGGCGTCGGCGGGATCGTCGGAGGTGACCGTCTGCACGCCGCCGGTGGCGGACTTGGCGAAGTGGTGCGTGGTGCGCTCCAGGTCGAACGGCATCACCTGCCGGCTCCTGGCCGCGATCTCCGCCTGCCGGGCGGCCAGCGCCCACTGCTCGTTCAGGCTGGTGAGCACGTACGCCGTCGCGGCGACGACGATGAGTGCGAGCGCCGCGGCGAGCGCCTGAACGCGTCGATCCTCAAGTTTCATCCATGGCCTCCGTGAGAGTGGTCAGGGCGCGCAACACGTCGGCGCGTTCGCCCTCGGGGACACGCTCCAGAACGGCGGAGAACCGCGCGGCTCTGGCCTCGGCCAGCCGGGCCGCGGCCTTCACCCCGTCCGGGGTGAGCCGGACCAGCACACCGCGCCCGTCGTCGGGCGCCGGGGTGCGCTCGGCCCAGCCGCGGTTGATGAGCTGCGTGACCAGCCTGCTGGTGGTGCTCTTCTCCAGCCGGAGCCGGTGCGCCAGGTCGCTCTGCCGCAACGCGCCGTCCCTGGCCAGCTCGCCCAGCGCGTGGGCCTCCGACACCGGGAGGGGCTGCCCGCAGGGAGTCCGTTCCGGCTGATGGAGCCCGAAGGCCCGCACGAAGCGGGCCACGGCCTCCTGGAGTTCGCGATCATCCGCCATGGTTCGACCATACAACCAGATAGTTGCATGAGGCAACCAGATGCGGGCGGGACGGGCACGGCGCCGTCCGGCCGGCTCTGCGACGTGGCGGCCGAGCCGGTGAGCCGGTGAGTCGGTGAGTCGGTGAGTCGGTGAGCCGGTGAGCCGGTGAGCCGGTGAGTCGGTGAGTCGGTGAGCCGGTGAGCCGGTGAGCCGGTGAGCCGGTGAGCCGGTGAGTCGGTGAGTCGGTGAGCCGGTGAGCCGGTGAGCCGGTGAGCCGGTGAGCCGGTGAGTCGGTGAGTCGGTGAGCCGGTGAGCCGGTGAGCCGGTGAGCCGGTGAGCCGGTGAGCCGGTGAGTGCCGATCGAGCGACGCGGCCCGGCCATCCCCCGACACCACGCGAGGACCCGGCCGCGGGCCCGGGGCATCGGCGCGACGAGCCGAACGCCACGCACCGGCACTCTCGCGGCAGCCGGCGTCAGTCGCCCGGCGCGCCCCCGTCCGCGACCTTCGCCGTCGCGGCGGGCCGGTAACGCACGTTCACGATCAACGTGGGGTCGCCGTCGCCGACCAGGTGGAGGGGGATCCGCGCACCGCCGGGGTTGTCGTACAGCCGGATGCCCTCGCCGAGCAGGACCGGCGCGATGTGCAGGTCGATCTCGTCGATGAGCCCGCGCTCGAGAAGCTGGCGGCCGATGCTCGGCGAGAGCACCTCGAGGTTCTTGCCGCCGGCCGCCGCGAGCCCGATCCGCACCGCCTCGGCCGGGTCGCAGTTCAGGAACGTGACCCCGTCGGCGGGCTTCGCGTCCTCAGGGTGGTGGGTGAGCACGAAGACCGGTCCGCTCCAGGCGCCGCCGTACACGCCGCTCGCGTCCGGGAACCGGTCCCAGCCGTCCCGGCCTCCCAGCACGGCGCCCGTGGTCTCGACGTACTCGCCGATCAGGCCCGGACGGGACGGGGTCCCGATCATCCAGTCCATCTCGTGGTCCGGCCCCGCCACGAATCCGTCCAGCGACATCGTGAAGTGCCAGAGCACCTTCCCACCCGCGGTCTGCGGCTCGGTGTCGGTCATTCGTCGCCTCCGTAATCTGCTTGCATTTTGCAATCGGTAGCCTCACGCTAGGCCATGCCGGTGGTAAATTGCAACCAGGTGGGGAGTATCGGAAGCGGGGTGCGAGGTGGCGGAGCCGGCGCGTTCGGGGTGCCCGATCAATGCCGCGGTGGAGGCGTTCGGCGACAGCTGGAGCCTGCTCGTGCTGCGGGACATGATGTTCGGCAACCGGCGCTACTTCAGGGAGCTGCTCACCGGCTCGGAGGAGGGGATCGCCTCCAACATCCTGGCCGACCGGTTAAAGCGGCTGGTCAACGCCGGGCTGCTGACCCGCGAGGACGCGGGGCCGGGACGGCGGGCCGCCTACAGCCTGACCGAGGCGTCGATCCGGCTGGTGCCCGTCTTCGCCCAGCTCGGCGAGTGGGGTCTGCGCCACCGGCCGACCACGAAGCGGCTGCGGGTGCGGGCGGAGCTGCTCGCGGCCGGCGGGCCGGAACTGTGGGAGGAGTTCATGGCCGAGCTGCGGACCGTGCACCTCGGCGAACCGGCGCAGGAACGGAACGGCCCGGGCGTGCTGGAACGCCTCGCCCAGGCCCACACCGACGCGCTCTGACACCCCGTACGCGCCTCCCGGCCCCCCGGCTCGTCCTGTACGGGCGGCCTCGGGCGCGCCCGGGGTCAGGGCGTTCGGGCACGAGCACCCGCGCGGCCCCGCTTCCGTCAGGCGAGGATCGGCGTGGTCTGGGCGGAGGCGATCCTCCAGGTGCCGTCCTCCTTGACCATCACGTACGTGAGCCGCCCCGACGTGGCGGGCAGCGCGCTCACCGGAGCGTCACCACTCTCCCGCCGCCGGTCGTGGACGTGTTTGACGCTCGCCACGATCGCCACGTCCTCGCGGAGGAAGCGGATGTCCTCGATCTCGGCCGTGGTGGTCACGTCGGCCAGCGACGACGCCAGAGCCCGGCGCATCGCCTCGGCCAGCGCGTCGCGTCCCGCCACCCTGCGACCGCCGAAGTTGACGACGTCCGCCTCGGCGGCGTGCAGGGAGATGAACCTGTCCACGTCGCTCTGGAACTTCACGGCGTCCGCGACCACCCGGCGGATGGCGGCGTCCTCGGACAGATCAGCGCTCATGTCGGTTCTCCCTGTTCGGGCACTCGGCGGGATGGGACCTGATCGTCCCCGAGGAGAACCATGCATCCTCAACCGAACGTGAGGTCAAGCGTGATCCGCCTCGCCGGCCCCTGCCGGTTCCGAAACCGAGGAACCCGGGCAGAGCGGGTGTCGCCCGCACTCCCCCTCTAAGCAACTCATGTTGACTAACATCGGATTAGTCAATTAATGTTGCTTACATGCCCGCGAACGACATCCCCGCCCCCCAGGACCCAGCCGACGCTCTGGCGGCCGTGGTGGCGCTTCGGCGCCTGGCCGACCAGCTGGAGGACGCCGCCGTCGAGCGGGCGATGCGCGAGGGCTGGAGCTGGCCGCAGGTCGCCGAGGCGCTCGGCGTGACCCGCCAGGCGGTCCACCGGAAGCACGCCCGGCGGCTCATCGCCGCGGGCGTCACGCTGAGGAGACGTTCACCATGAACACGTTCGACAGATACCTCCACACGGTCCTCACGGAGGGGGCGGTCGAGGCGCAGCGGCACGGATCGGCCACGGTCGAGGCGCACCACCTCCTGCTCGCCGTCGCGGCCCAAAGAGGCACCGCCCCCCAGCGTGTCCTGGCCTCCGTCGGCCTCGACCACCAGGCGGTCCTGGCCGCTCTCGACCGGGAGTTCGAGCACAGCCTGAGCACGGTCGGGGTCTCCCCCGCCGCCTTCGACCTCCCGGCGCCGAGCACCGTGCTCAAGCGCCCGCCCACCATGGGCGCGACGGGCAGGCTCGCCCTTGAGCGAAGCTTCGCCTCGGTCTCCCGCAAGAAGGACCTGCGACCGGCGCACGTGCTGCTCGGGATCCTGCAGGCCGAGGTCGGCACGGTGCCACGCGCGCTGGCCCTGGCCGGCGTCGACCGCGCCGACCTGCTGGCCCGCGTCCACACCGCCGTCGCGAACGGCGACCTCGAATAACGACCACGGCGGTCCCCTTCCGGCATGCCGTGTCCCTCCCCTCGGCCCCCGGTTCTTCTTCCATGCCTCAGGAGGCAAGATGTCGATGTTCCATGCCCGCGCGAGCCTGCTCGCCGCCGCCCTGGCGGTGGGAGGGGCCGCCATGATGACCCCCGCCCCCGCGGCCGCCCGCGACCGGGGCCACGCCGGGCTCCGGCGTGCGCTCGACCGGGTCGTGGCCGACGGCGGCGGCCCCGGCGTCGTCGCCGAGTTCAGGGACGCCCGCTCGGCGCCGTGGTTCGGCACGGCGGGGGTGACCGACATGACGACCGGCCGCGAGCGCCGGCCGGGTGAGCACTTCCGCATCGGAAGCCTCACCAAGATGTTCACCGGCACGGTGGTCCTGCAGCTGGTGGCCGAGGGAAAGCTGACCCTGGACGACACGGTGGCGAAGTGGCTGCCCGGCGTGGTGGAGGAACACCTCGGCGCGGACGGCACCGGGATCACCGTCAGGCGGCTGCTCAACCACACCGGCGGGCTCCCCGACGCCGTCCTCGGCCAGGAGCCCCCGCGGCCGGAGGAGCCGGGGAAGCGCTTCATCTACTCCAAGGTGAACTACACTCTCGCGGGAATGATCGTCGAGCTCGCGACGGGCACGACCCTCGCGGAGGAGATCGAGCACCGTCTCGCCCGCCCGCTCAACCTGACGGGAACCTACCTCCCCGGCACCGAGGGGACGGTCCGCGACCCGCACGCGCGCCACTACTCCAAGCTGGGCGAGAGCGGCCCCGGCGCGGAGATCCACGACGTGACCGAGATGGACGTGAGCTGGGCCGGGGCCGCCGGCGGCATGATCTCGACGACCTCGGATCTGCACCGGTTCCTGAACGCCCTGCTGGGCGGCCGTCTCCTGCCGCCCGCCCAGCAGGAGGAGATGTTCACCACCGTCTCGACGGAGGGCTCGGGCTGGGTCCCGGACACCGGGTACGGCCTCGGCGTCTACTCCCAGAGGCTCCCGTGCGGGGTCACTCTCTGGGGCGGCGGCGGCTTCATCCAGGGCTCGATGTCGTACGCGATGGGCGACCGCCAAGGCACCCGCGTGCTGGTGAGCAATCTGAACGGCGACTGGAACGACTTCCAGGAGACCTTCACCACGCTCTTCGAGACGACCTTCGGCACGGCCGTCCCAGCGCCGGGCGGCGCGGGCGGGTGACCGGGGGACGACGGGCCCGCCGGCGCGCGACGTCCGGTTTGTCGAAATTCATCGGATCCGGCTAGTCTCTCGTCGATTAGGAAAGGCTAACCTACTTCAGGCGAGCTCTCCGCCCAGCCCGTCCAGAGCCGCCCGAAAGAGCCCCCATGTCCCCCTCACCTGCGCACTGTCGCCGCTGGTCGTCGATGTCCTGGCGGTGCGGCCTCCCTCTCCGGCACAACTACCGGCGGGGGTGGTGACCGTGAGTCCGGGCGGAGCCCGTTTCGCGTGGCCGCCGGCCGGACGGGCACGCGCACGACAGGGACGGGCATGACCGGAACGCGCACGACAGAGGCGGGCATGACCGGCGCGAACGTTCTGCGCAGGACCATGAGACGCAACGCCGCACGCCTGGGCGCGGGCACCCTGCTGCTCAGCCTGCACCAGGTGTGCGAGGCGAGCGTGCCGATCCTCATCGGTGTGATCGTCGACCGCGCGATCGGCCCGGGCGACGGCGGGTCGCTGCTGTGGTGGCTGGCCGCGCTGGCCGTGCTGTTCACCGCGCTGACCCTGGCCTACCGGTACGGCGCGCGGACCCTCATGCGCGCCATCGCCCACGAGGCCCACCTGCTGCGCATGGAACTCGCCGCCAAGATCATCGATCGGCGTGGCCTGGACACCGGCCTGCGCGCGGGCGAGCTGCTGACGATCTCCTCCAACGACGCCGGCAACACCTCCGAACTCCTGGACCATCTGCCACGCGCGGTCGGGGCGCTGGTCGCGGCGGCGATGTGCGCCGTGACGCTGCTGCTCATCGACGTGCCCCTCGGCGTGGCCGTCCTGGTGGCCACGCCGTTGACGCTGCTGGCGTTGCACGCCGGCACGCCGTACATCACCCGGCACGTCGCCGCCCAGCAGGAGCTGGCCGGTCAGGCCGCGTCGCTCGCGACCGACCTGGTCAGCGGCGTGCGGCCGCTGCGGGGCATCGGCGCCGAGGCGGCGGCCTCCCGGCGGTACGAGCGGGTCAGCCGGCTCTCGCTGGCGGCCGCGCTGCGGGCCGGCCGTACCCAGGGAATCTACGCGGCCGTCTCCGGCGCGGGCGGTGCGCTGCTGGCGTGCGGGGTCGCGGTGCTCGCCGGGTGGCTCGCGTTGCGCGGCCGGATCTCCGCCGGCGAGTTCCTGACGGTGATCGGTCTGGCGCAGTTCCTGATGGAACCCGTGGGCACGCTGACGCTGGTGCCCGGCTGGGTGGCCGAGGCGCGCGCCTCGGCCGACCGGGTGGCGCGCGTGGCCGGCGCGCCGGTACTGCTGCCCGGCGGACCTCCGTCCGGCGGGCCCGGCGGCGCCGGCGCGGCGGGCCCGCCGGACCCGGTGGACGGGGGGCTTCCCTGGCTGGAGGTCTCCGGGCTGAGCTACGACGCGCTCGCGGGGGTGGACCTGGTGGCCGGGCCCGGCGAGTTCGTCGGGGTGATGGCCCACCGCCCCGCCGACGCCGACGCGCTGGTGCGGGTGCTGTCCGGGCGGGTGAGCCCCGCCGAGTACGGCGGAAGCGTGAGGATCGGCGGCCGGGTCCTCGTCGAACCCCACCACACCGACCTGTTCGAGGGCACCCTCGCCACCAACCTGACCGTGGGCGGCGAGCCCGGGAGCCCGGAGGAACTCGCGGCGGTACTG
Organism: Streptosporangium sp. LJ11; assembly: GCF_051918945.1. Classification (NCBI taxonomy): domain Bacteria; kingdom Bacillati; phylum Actinomycetota; class Actinomycetes; order Streptosporangiales; family Streptosporangiaceae; genus Streptosporangium; species Streptosporangium sp. LJ11. Next base: position 10,618 of record NZ_JBPXMB010000045.1, on the reverse strand, counting down.
GCCGCCTCGGCGGCCGACGACGTGGTCGCCGCCCATCCCGACGGCCTGGAACATCAGGTGGTGGAGCGGGGCGCGAGCCTGTCGGGCGGCCAGCGCCAGCGGGTGGCCCTGGCCAGGGCGCTCCTGGCCCGCCCGCCGATCCTGGTGCTGCACGATCCGACCACGGCCGTGGACGCGGTCACCGAACAGGGCATCGCCCGTGGCCTGCGCTCCCTGCGCCACCCCGGGGGCGGCGACACCTTCACCACCCTGGTCGTGACCAGCAGCCCCGCCCTCCTCGCCGCCGCCGACCGGGTGTTCGTGCTGGACGGCGGCAAGGTGGTCGCCGAGGGATCACACGCCGATCTGGGGGCCACCGACGACGACTACAGGCGGGCGGTGCAGCGATGAGCACAGCGGGGGAACAGGACCTTCTGCCGGTCGCGAGCGGCGGTGAGACCTGGCGCTGGTTGCGCGCCCGGCTGCGCGAGCGCCGCGGCACGGTGGTCGTGACGCTGCTCGTGGGCGTGCTCGGCGCGACGGCGTCGGTCGTCCCCGCGTACGTGATGGGCGTCCTCGTCGACCGGGTGCGCGAGCAGTCGGGCACCGCGGTGATCGTCGCGATCGCCGTGGTCATCACGCTGTCGGCCCTCACCGGCGGTGCCGCCACCGGGCTGACGTCCTACCTGGTGGCCAGGCTGGGCGGCCAGATCCTGGCCGTCCTTCGCGAGCGTACGGTCGCCCGCGCCCTCACGCTCCCGCTCACCAGACTGGAACGCGCGGGCAAGGGCGACCTGCTGTCGCGCGTCAGCGCGGACGCCGCCGAGGTCACCAAGGCCGTCTCCGACGTCATCCCCGGCGTGATCGCCTCGGTCCTGCTCGGCACGCTGAGCCTGGCCGCGATGGTCGGCCTCGACTGGCGGCTCGGCCTGGCCGGCGCCGTCTCGGTGCCGCTGTACGCGCTGGCGCTGCGCTGGTATCTCCCCCGGGCCGCCCCTCACTACGCGAAACAGCGCATCGCGGTCGCGCGCTCGTCGCAACGGCTGGTGGAGAGCATGCAGGGTGTGCGCACGGTGCACGCCTACCGCGTGGAGGAAGGTCACCTGCGCGCCATCGAGACCGCCTCGCGCGACTCGAGGGAGGTGTCGGTGGGGGTGCTGGACCTGTTCACCCGTTTCGTGGGACGGGTCAACAGGGCCGAGTTCTGCGGCCTGACCACCATCCTGGTCGCCGGCTTCCTGCTGGTCCGCGCGGGCGCCGTCACCGTCGGCGAGGCCGCCGCCGCGGCGGTGCTGTTCCACCGGCTGTTCAACCCGATCGGCATGTTGCTGTTCGTCTTCGACGAGGTACAGGCGGCCGGGGCGAGCCTGGCCAGGCTGGTCGGCGTCGCCCACCTGGAGTCCGCTCCCGAGCCCGAGGGGGGACCGGCACCGGCCGACGCCTCACTCGACCTGGTCGACGTGCGCTTCAGCTACGACGGCTCCGCCGAGGTCCTGCACGGCGTCACCCTTCGCGTGCCCGCCGGGGCCCGGGTGGCCCTGGTCGGCTCGACGGGCGCGGGCAAGTCGACCCTGGCCGCCGTCGCGGCCGGGTCACTGCGCCCGACCGGCGGCAGCGTGCTGATCGGCGGGGTCCCGCCCTCCTCGCTGGACACGACGAGGCTGCGCGGACACGTGGCGATCATCACGCAGGAGACCCACGTCTTCGCCGGGCCCCTCGTCGAGGACCTGCGCCTGGCCCGCCCCGGCGCGACGGCCGAGCGGGTCGCCTCGGCCCTGGAGGTGGTCGGGGCGCTGCCGTGGGTGCTGGCGTTGCCCGAGGGCCTCGACACCGTGGTCGGGGAAGGGGGCCACGAGCTCTCGCCCGCCCAGGCGCAGCAGCTCGCCCTGGCCCGCCTGGTGCTGGCCGACCCGGCCGTCGCCGTACTGGACGAGGCCACCGCGGAGGCGGGCAGCATGGGCGCGCGCGTGCTGGAGGACTCGGCCGCCGCGGCCACCCGCGGCAGGACCACCCTGGTCGTGGCGCACCGGCTGACCCAGGCCGTCTCCGCCGATCGTGTCGTCGTCCTGGAACACGGGCGGATCGTCGAGGAGGGGCCCCACGAACGGCTGGTCGCCGCCGGGGGCCGCTACGCCCGTCTCTGGGAGGCCTGGGAGTCGCGCTAGAGGCCGTTCTGCGCGGGCGTGGACTGGTTCTTCACCAGGACCCGGTTCCCTGCGGTGAGGGTGATGCCGTCGATCGTCTGCAGGCCCGACAGGGTGATGTTGGCGGCGGTGGCCGCCCGCACCGCGGGTTTCACGGAGATGCCGGCGGCGGCGACCTGGATGTCGGCCAGGCGGGCGGCGTCGTTCGGCCCGGACGGCGCGCCGAGCCCTGTGAGCCGGTACCCGGCCAGCGCGACGTCAGCGCCGGGCACGGCCATCTGGTCGAGCCGGTTGGCCCGCACCTGCGCGGTGAAGTCGGAGATGGTGCTCGCGAGCTGCGTGCCGGTGTGGTTGGCGCGGGCCAGAGGGTTCGTCGCGAGTTTCGACAGGGCGATGTTCGCGCCGCTGCTGATCTTCGCGTCGGTCACGCTGCCGTCCGCGACGTCGTCCAGGGCGAACCACGCGCCGCCTGCGGTGCGCCACTTGATCTTGCCGGAGCCGGTGTCGCCCCAGAGCTGGAAGAGGGCTGGGGTGGCGGGCTCGGTGCCACCGGACTCCGGGACGAGTCCCAGGACCGGGATGCGGTTGTTGTTGTGCTGTGAAAACCAGTTCGGCATGGCAGTTCCCCGTGTTAGGTGAGGCGGAGCAGGCCGGCCATGGGGACGGCCCAGGTGACGCGCACGGTGGTGGGGGTCGGGTACGACGGATCGCCCTCGATGGGCTCTCCTGAGGCGGTGTAGGTCGTGACGCGGGGTTCGCGGCCGAGGTTGTGGGTGACCTCCCACACGTAGGCCGGGGCGGCGATCGTGTGGTCGTACTGGCCGGCGCCACCCTCAGGGCCCGGCGGCCCCGGCTCCCCGGGCTCCCCTGCCGGGCCAGGCTCCCCGGCGGGCCCCGCGGGGTCCTGCGCGCCGGGAGCTCCGGCGGCGCCGGGCGGCCCGGCCGCGCCCTGGATGCCAGGGACGGCCACGGTGACGGCGACAGGCTCGGCCTGCTGAACAACCACGACGTGGCCGCCAGGCGAGGTGATGGTGACGTCGATGCCACCGCCCGGCTGGACGATAACGTCGATCGGCGGCAGGCCGGTCACCGGGTGACCTCCGGGTCCACCCGGAACGCGCCCTTCAGCAGCCGGGTGACCTTCCCGTCAGGGGAGACGATCTCCAGGTCGTAGACCGCTTCGGTCCACAACCAGGCCGAGGAGTCCTCACCGGGGATGGTCACGGTGATGTGCCCGGCCGGGCCGTCGATGGCCAGGCCGCCGCCGTCGCTGGTCAGTTCGTACAGGACCACGGTGTCGCGGCCCCGGTTCGGCCGGACTTGCGCGCGAGCGGAGTACCCGGTCAGCACGAGCGGCTGAGGGTTCGTCCCTTGCGTGGTGAGCTGCAACAGCCTGTCGTAGTCGGAGCCCTGCTCGATGTCGATGTCGAAGATGCCCGCCGCCATGCCGCACAGGGTGCCGGGGCGGGCTCCTACCGTCAGCCCTCGCCGGAGGCGTCAACCTTCCACGTCGGGTTGGGGGCGTTGATCTCGGCGTACACGCGCCGGTAGTCCGCCGCGTGCTGGGTGTAGTGTTCCCGTCCAGCCTCGATGATCCGGAGAAGCAGCAGCGACGTGCGCGCGTCGTTTTCAGACGGGTTCGTCAGGTGCCGAATGTCTTCATGCTCGGCCAGCGGCCCGCCCCGGAACCCGGTCAGCGCGCTGAGCGCGGTGCTACTACGGGTAACCCAGTCCTTGACTTACCGCTCTCCAGCAGACCTCTCGCCAGTCTCTCCGCCACCTCGATGGGGCGCGGGTTCGCGCACGTTCCCTGCTCCTGCTCGATGAGCGCCTGCACCTGGTCGGGGTGCTACATGTCTCGGCATGCCAGCTCGGCTAGAAGCTTCTATGAGGGGCGGGACAACAGTCCACGGGGCTTGGGCCCTGTGGTCGGTCAGTCCTTGGTGGGCTCCCTCCAGGGGCGTTTCGGGGTCGTACGATTCGAGAGAGCAGAAACTAACCCGTCTCGCTGCGGTACAGCGCCCGGTGCTCTCTCAGCTGAACTTGGTTGCTGCGTCCGTTATCGCTACAGCTTTGATCTGCGCTGGAGTCATCCCTATGATCTCGGTTAAGTCTGCGCCTTTCAGATCCGCGCCTTTCAGGTTCACCCTGGTCAGGTTTGCACCGCTCAAGTTCGTCTTGTTTAGGGTCGCATTGGCCAATTGCGCATCGGTTAGATCCGCACCACTGATGTTCGTCCTGGTTAGGTCCGAGTCGGTTAGGTTCGCCCTGACCAGGGTCGCGTCGGTCAGGGTCGCGTCGGCCAGGATTACCTTGGTCAGGGTCGTAGCAGTCAGGTCCGCCCTGGTCAGGTCCGCGTCGGTCAGGGTCGCGTTGGTTAGGTTCGCTTTGTTCAGGGTCGCATAGGCTAGGTGTGCGTTGGTTAGATCCACCTTCACTAGGTTCGCCCTGGTCAAGGTCGCTCTACTCAGGTCCACCTTGACTAGGTGTGCGTCAGTCAGTGTCGCGTCAGTCAAGTCCGCCGCGGTCAGGTTTGTCCTGGTCAGGGTCGCACTTTTCAGGTCCGCGTCGGTCAGGATCGCGTTGGTTAGGTTCGCCTTGGTTAGGTCCGCGTCGGTCAGGATCGCGTAGGCCAGGTCCGCGTCGGTCAGGATCGCGCCGACCAAATTCGCCCTGGTGAGGTTCGCCTTGGTCAGGTTCGCCTTGGTGAGGCTTGCCTTGGTTAGGGTCGTGTCGGTCAGGTCTGTATCGGCTAGGAGCGCGTTGATCAGCTTCGCCCTGGTCAGGGTCGCGCCGGTCAGATCCGCGTCGGATAGAATTGCCCCGGTTAGGGTCGCCCTGGTCAGGGTCGCGCTGGTCAGGTCCACATTACTCAGGTCCGCGTCGGTCAGGGTCGTGTCGGTCAGGGTCGCGCCAGCCAAAATCGCGTTGTTCAGGTCTGTCCTAGTTAGGTCCGCGTCGGTCAGGTTTGCGCTGGTCAGAGTCGCGTCGGTCATGGTCGCGTCAGTCAGGGTCGCGCGGTTTACGTCCGCATCGAATAGGTTCGCGCGGGGCAGGTACATGCCGTGGAAATCGACGTCCATGAGATCGAAAGCGGATGGTCTCGAAGGTTTAGGCTCCAAACGGGTGATCACGTTAATTGCGGCGACCACGTCCACGAGAGCCTGGCCCTTGACCATCTGAGATTTCGGAGGATGTGCGTGAACCCGGACGTAGGCGATAAGAACGTCGATGACGGTTGGCTTGTCGCGGGTTGAGTCCAAAGCTAGGCGCTGGAGAGCGTAGATCCCACCGAGCCTGACGTCGGTCTTTGGCGAGCCGAGTTGCTCAACTGCTTTCGTGTAGCGGTCAGCGACCTGGCCCTCGCGTGTAGCGTCCAATGTTTGCGCGGACACGTCCAAGGTGCGGGCGGTGTAGACGAGACCTGCACCAGTGAAGACCAGTCCACCGACGACCACGAGTCCGGTCGCCGCTTGCACCAGCGTGGCCCGCGCGTTGTTGACCACGTCGATTCGGTCCTTTACCGACAGCCGCTTGCGATCGCGGGCGGTGAAGGGCTGCGGCTCTCCGGCCATCCGTCGCGCGACCGGCCCCAGCAGGACGCTCATGCCAAACCCAGTCGTGATTGCGGTGAAGACGCCGACGACCGTCCAGAGCAGCCACTCGGGCCCCGGCATGCCGAGAATCATCCACCAAATTACCGCCAGCGTCACCACGGCAGCCGTCACCAGCCAGCGCCACATGCTCTTGATTCGCCGCACTGTTCCATTTCAGTGGGATCCGTCTGAGGTTGTGCGCCTTGTGGAGGGTTGACGCCAGAGTGTGACCCATCGGTACTGGAACGCCTCGCTAGTTGGCGGCGGAGGAGTCGTGTACCTGCTCATGGACATGAGCGGCCCGGCCTGCGCCGACCAGTGGCTGTTCGCCGAGCTCGCCGCCGCCCAGGAACAGGTGAGCCGGGGAGACGATCGTCTGTTCACGCCTGGCGCGCATCTCCGCAACGACGGCCATATTCGGGGCGACGCTGTAATCCATGTCCGCGTGGAAGCGCTGGTAGATGTCCTGCTCATCACCTCGATCTGCATGTCCCGCCAGTCGGGCGGGCCGACGAACGGCGTCAGGGCCTTGATCCGCCGCTCCAGCGACTCGCACTCTCCGGACCAGCAGCCGTGGTGCGCGTGGCCGCGGGCCCGATACATGTCGTACCAGAGGTCGAGGAACTCGTCGCGGACGGCGGCGTGGAGTGCGCGGGTGCGGCGGTCGCCGGACCGCTTCTGGCTCACCACTTCCACCCGGACCGGTCGACAGAGCGCAGGATGCGGAGCATCCGCTTCCGGAAGCACCGCATGTCCTGGGAGGGGCCGGTCAGGGTGAGGAGGTTCATCCGGAACAGCCGCCCCCCGTCGTGCTCGACGGTGACGTCCAGGCCGGTGGACTTGGCGAGCAGGATGGTGCGGCGCAGGCGCCGGCGGGCGGCGGGCGAGTATTGGCGTGTCCAGATCGGCCAGAGGATCATCGACCGGTCGGGGTAGGCGGAGAGGTTCGACAGCATGCGGACTCCCAGGTGGTGGTGGGAGTCCGCAAGGTAGACGGCGGCCGGCGCTTAGGTCTCGCTACGATCCGGCGCGAGAACCTTCAGCTATCTGGCGTCGAACGGTAACACCAGGATGTCGCTAGTTCTGGCGTCCGGTGCGGGCTGGGCGGGGCCCACCACCTGCCATCCCCACCGCTGGTACATGGCGTGGGCGGAGGCCTCTGGGTCTGCCAGCAGCGTGGCGTACGGCGCGTCCTGCTGGCCGAGGAGCGTTGCCAGGAGGATCGCCCGCCCCGCCAGCGAGCGGGAGAAGCCGCTGTGGACGTATGCCGACAACGTGGCGACGGCGGCGCGACGCCTCGCGGCCCGCTACCACGAGCTGCGCGCCCTCCCCATCGAGGAACTGGTGCTCAGTGGGGTTCCGCTGCTGGCCGACGTGATGCTGGAAAACGTCGATGTCGCCCCGGTATGACCCGGAGGCGGTCGCCGAAGCCGAGTACCTCCAGGAGTCCGCGCCCGGCTGGCTGGTCATGTGGCGGCCATGGCGGCAACGCTTCACCGCCTGGGAATGCCGCGACCACCGCCAGGTCCGCATCCTCGAAGCGAAAACCACCGACGAACTGCGTCGCGACATGCAGTTCGTCGAACTTGAGCTCTGGCAGATCCTTCCCCGCCCCGCGGCCGACCAACTCACACCCAACATGGTCGGTCACCAGGGTCTGCCAGACCCCGCCCCGCGACCCCGGGACGAATCGCTGACTCTCGGAAGGGCAAACTCCGGAGGGTTGGAACGTCTCCCGGGGTCGCGGCTACCACGCGGGGTGGCCCTTTACGAGGGGTGACGCCCTCCGGGGGACGGCTTGTGATCAGCTCCGGCTCCGGTGGCACCCCTGCCCGACGGGTGTCTGCTGCTTGTCCACGGCGTGGAGAATGCCGACCTGGACCGTTTATGTCCGGGTCCGGGGACCATCGCCCCTGAACGTGACGGCCGTCAACGCGACCATGCTGAGGCTCTGCCTCTGCGACCCTGGAACCTTATAGGTTGCCGAGACCTTGATCTCTGATCTTGAATGAGCGATGTCGGACTATGCGACTGGTCGTAGTTAAATCCGGCTGCCAGAACGGCGGTCCGCTGGATGACCAGAAAAAATCGTCGATACTCCTCCTGGAGTCCGAATCGTCCACATCAAGTACAGATAGGGATATTCATGACGAAAAGTAGCTTCGCCCGGGCAATCGCACTTGCCAGTGCAAGCGTCATCCTGTCGCTGGGCCTGAGCGCGCTGAACACGCCAGCGCAAGCGGGCTCTACCAGCATCAACGCTGGACAGGGATCAGCGTCGACCATGGCCAACACCTGCAACTTTCCGACGTCCGCACGTCCCGGCAGCAGGTGGGTCGAAAGTTGGACCAACTGCAAGACCTGCCAGGTCAGCGAGGTTCAGTGGCAAATCACCTACCCCTGGCGCGACTATTACTGCACCTACAACCCCAGTAACAACATGAACGACCTGCATTGGATATAGGTAGATAGGGTTCTGACCTGAGGTCGCCCAACGGCTCTGATCAGAATTACCTTTACGTTCTAAGGACGGCCTGACGGCCGCACCAGGGTTCTGTCCGGTTCCTGGGACGGCGTCTAACCAGGTCAGCGCAGTAGAGCCGCTGCGGAAGTCAACCCGGTCCCATGCCAGGCACGGCTATCCACATCCGAAACCCCGGCTTCCGCACCTACCGCCTGACCTGCGGTCTCCAGAGGACGCGGCCCGTTTCCGCCGTATTCCGGTGGCATCTCTGGCGCGGAAGCTGGGGTTGATCACGCGGTGGCGCCTCGGCCGTGGACGTCGATGGGCGGCGGAAGCGTCCGTAGCCGCTCGCGGAGATCCCGCACCGTAGCGATGTCCGCGTCTCCCAGCGTGGCCACCACCCGCAGCAGGCGCTCGCGGGACGTGGACCGTGAACCGCGCCGGGATTGCTGGAGGCTTTGATGTACTCCGGCTTTCGTGGAGTCGTTTTGATTGACTACATGCCTCTGCCCCCTTCGAGAGGTCGGCATGTCGAAGAGATATCCCCCTGAGTTCCGCCGCAAGGTCCTGGACCTGCTGAAGGCCGGCCGGACCGTCCGCCAAGTGGCCTTCGATCTACAGATCAGCGACCAGACGATCTACAACTGGCGCGAGCAGGAGCTGATCGACACCGGTCAGAAACCCGGCATCACCTCCTCGGACCACACCGAGCTGGTCGCGGCCCGGCGCCGGATCGCCGAGCTGGAGACCGAGCTGGCCGTAACCAGGCGCGCCGCCGAGCTGTTGAGAGCTGATGCACCGCGCCGGCATCAAAGGCCTGCCCGGCAACAAGCGTCGCCGGCCTGTTCATCAGACACCCACCGCCGCGGATCTGGTCGACCGCCGGTTTACCCGGGGCGCACCCAACGAGCTGTGGGTCACCGACATCACCGAGCACCCCACCCGCGAGGGCAAGGTCTACTGCTGCGTCGCCAGAGGACGTCTACTCTCGCCGGGTGGTGGGCTGGTCCATCGATGCCGGCCAGACCGCGACGCTGGTCACCAACGCGCTCGGCATGGCCATCCACAACCGCACACCGCCTCCTGGAACGCTGATCCACTCCGATCACGGGGTGCAATTCACCTCCTGGGCCTTCACCCAGCGCGCCAAGGCCTCTGGCCTGGTGCCGTCCATGGGCTCGATCGGTGACTGTTTCGATAACGCGGTCATCGAGTCGTTCTGGGGGCGGATGCAGACTGAACTGCTCAACCGCAAACGGTGGAAGACCCGCATCGAACTGGCGAATGCGATCTTCGAGTACCTGGAGATCTTCCACAACCGGCAACGACGACACAGTGCCCTGGGGATGCTCACCCCCATCGAGTACGAGATGCTCTATCCGAACGTCCAGTTGGCATGAGAGTCAACCAAGCCGACTCCACCGAACTCGGGGTACATCAGGTCATCGCCGACCGAATAGCAGCTGTGGAAGTAGGTGACGCCATGGGTGCGGTGGTAGGTGGCCGGCAGCCGGTCGGGGCGCCCTTGCCTGGCCCACCCTGATCCGGAGGTGGGGCGGATGCCCAGCGGTCCGAACTCGTCGAAGGCGAAAGTCCGTTCCGGCCGCTGGGTCAGGGCGTACTCGATCCGGTCCAGCTTGGCGTCGAAGTCGGGGTCGGGGGATTCCTTCCAGGTCTTGGTGCGCTGGAAGGTGATCCCCTGGCGGGTGAGCAGGGTGCGTAAGGTCTCCCGGCCGATGAGGAGCGGCCGGCCGGGCAGGCGTTGCAGGTAGGCGGCCAGTTTGCGGATCGACCAGCGGGTGAAGGGCTGCCCGAGCTTGGCCGGGCGGGTGGTGGCCATCTGGATGACGAGGGCTTCCTCGTCATCACTCAGCAGGCGGGGACGGCCTCCCGCCCACCGAGGGTCCAGGCAGGCCAGCCCGATCTCGTTGAACCGGTGAATCACCTCGCGGACGGTGTCCTCATCGGCGGCCACTAACCGGGCGATCACCGGGACGGTGTTACCCCCGGCCGAGGCCAGCAGGATCATCGCCCGCCGATACCGGACCGAACTGGTGCTGCCCCGGCGGACGATCTGCTGCAGCTTCTGACCTTCGGCGTCCATCAGTCTTCGTACTCTGACCGGTTCTCCCACCGCGCCTCCTCGCGTCAGTCGGACGTGTAGGACACATCCAACCGACGCCAGCGGCTACACGCGAGACCGGTGAAGGTTTCCGGTCACAGCACTAGTATGATGCGCCGCAAATTCAGAGGGTAAGTTGCTACCATTTCCGAGTGTCGCATCCTGGACCTTCTGCCGTGGTGATCTCGCTGTCTGAGGACGAGCGTGCCGAGTTGGTGCGTCGGGCGGAGTCGCGAGACCGGAGAGCGGCCGAGCGGGCTCGGATCGTTCTGGCGTGCGCTGACGGTATGTCGAATGCTGCTGTCGCGCGACT
>NZ_JBPXMB010000044.1:0-54458 GCF_051918945.1 Streptosporangium sp. LJ11 | reverse complement strand
GGTGTCGGCGGAGGCGGCGGGGGCCGCGGCGATGCCGGCCAGCAGGGAACCGGCCAGGGCCGCTCCGGCGAGAAGGGCGCGCGTGGTGCTCATCGTCATGCTCCTGTGCGGGTGGTGGAGGGGTTGTGCCGTTCGGACACCACGGACACTAGAAACAGTCGACGCTTCCTTCTGCGCAGGAATGCACACTCGCGGCCGAAGGTGCACTATTACGGATTTAAGACCTTCCGTAGTCGATGGTCCCGTGCAACCCCTCTGCGCGATGTGCCGGCAGGGCCCTGCGCCGCCCCCCGCCCTCGGAGGGGCCGCGACACCACCGGGTGCCGCATCACCCGGATCGAGGAACGGCGTGGGCCTGCCTTCCGCCTCGACAAGTCCCCGGAACCACCTGGCCGGGCCTAACCTGCGGGACGCCGTCCTGGGGATGGACCCGGAATTTCCGGCACACCCGAAGACCCGAACTCAGTACACCGTTTCAGTTTCCCCAGCCAAGGAGCCAGACCTGGCCGTCGGCGCCGTAGCGGTTCTTCTGCCACGGGTATATCCGGGCGGAGCACACGCCCGTGAAACGGTTGTAGGCCGCGCAGAAACGCCATCTGTCGGTGACGTCCCAGGCGCTCCAGCCGACCCCGTAGGCCTGGATGTTCTGGCAGCCCTCGTAGATGTAGGTGGGAAGGCTCGTGCTCCCGGTGCAGCCGGCCGAGGTGTACGTGACCTGGAAGCCGTCGCCGCACCAGGTGTGGTCGGCGCTTCCCTGGAGAGCGGGGTATCCGTATGTCGTCGTGAGATACCAGCAGCCCGTCGCGAGATCGGCGGAACCGGCGGTTCCCGTCCGCTTCGCGGGAGTAAGAAGATTGTTGGTGAATTTGTCCTGGGATGTGTCGATAATACGGGGAACCGTTTCCTTCTGGCGGGACATGTCGATGTATTCATCGAGCCCCTGTTCCCGGATCTCGGCTGCCGTCAGGGCGCGTACGGTGGGCCTGGGGGGCGGTGCCACCTCCCCGGGCTGAGGTGCGGGTTCCCACGACCGGGGGGTGACCTCCCAGGGCTGGGGCGCGGCTTCCGCGGGCTGGGGTGCGGGCGGGTTGTCCGGAATGCCCGGCGGCACGGGAGAGAAGGCCCCGAGGCTCAGGACGGCCGCCACCGCGAAGGCGCAGTTGACCGTGACTCGGGCGAATCGTCGCTTCAATGGCATACGGCATGCTCCTTTTATCAAAAAAGCGCGCCGTGGACGGAGTTCGTCGATATCTCCGTCGGCGGCGCGATCTTGATGGCGTGAAAAATATATACGCCCTCCTTTGAGAGGGGATCGAATTCCGTTTCCGGCAGGGTAAACGAAAATTTCCTCGCCCTGTCATCGGAAGGTGTTGAGCGTCTTCTCCGGTCCGCGAGGCCGGTCTGCGGGATGGTCTCCGGGACGGTTTCCAGGTGATCTAGTCTGTTCGCCGTCAACCGCACCTCCGTCCCGCGGCCCGCGCGCCACGGGCCGGAGAGCGTGCCGAGACCTCGCCCACACGACGGAGCGAACGGAACGAATGTGGACCTTCTAACGACTCTGACGCTCGTGATCGGTGTGCTGGTCCTGGTGACCGCGTTCACGGTGGCCGCGCGGCGCCTGCTCGACCTGCGGTTCGGGATCGTCCGCACGCTGCTGGCCGGAACGTTCGTGCTTCTGATCGCCGGGCCGCTCATGAAGGCGTTCGCGGGGACGGTGGCCCCGGACGATCCCGGTGTCACCCCGATCTGGTTCTTCATCCTCGCCGTGGTCAGCGCCCTGCTCGCCGGGATGGTACCCCTGGTGATCGCCGAGGCCCTGATACCGTCCGGATCGCTGCCGGGACCGCTGGAACTGGCGGGAAGGCTGCGCCGTCACCTGATCCGTTCGCGCCGCTACCTCCGGATCACGCGAATCCTCGTACGACACGGTCTCGGACCGTACCTGCGCGGCCGGGACCCCGACCTCGGCGCGCCCTCCAGCAGGGCCCGGCTGGCCAGGTCGCTGCGTGAGGCCCTCGACGACGGCGGGGTCACGTTCGTGAAACTGGGCCAGATCCTGTCCACCCGGAGCGACCTGCTGGCGGTGGAGTTCGTCGAGGAGCTGCGCCTGCTGCAGGACGGCGCGGCCTCGGCGCCGTGGACGGAGATCGAGCCGGTGCTCGTGGCCGAGCTGGGCGGGCCCGTGGAGGAGACGTTCGCCGATTTCGACCGCGAACCGCTCGCCGCCGCCTCGATCGCGCAGGTCTACCGCGCCAGGCTGCGGACGGGCGAGGAGGTGGTGGTCAAGGTCCAGCGCCCGGGAATCGCCACCGTGGTCGAGCAGGATCTCGACATCATCGACCGCCTCGCCCGCTCGCTCGAACGACGTACCCGCTGGGGGCGCGCGTTCGGCGTCGCCGCCCTGTCCAGAGGATTCGCCGACGCGCTGCGGGAGGAACTCGACTTCCGGATCGAGGCCGGGAACATGGCCGCCGTGGCGGCCGTCTCCGCGGGCGAGCCGGTGCACGTGCCGGTGCCGTACCCGAAGCAGTCCGGACGGCGGGTGCTCGTCATGGAATGGCTGGACGGCACCCCGCTGGGGTCCGCCGCGCCCGGCGGGCAGGCCGGGCAGGAACTCGCCAGGACCCTGCTCGACACGTTGCTGCGCCAGATCATGCTGCACGGGGTGTTCCACGCCGATCCGCACCCGGGCAACCTCATGCTCCTCGCCGACGGGCGCCTGGCGCTGCTCGACTTCGGCTCGGTGGGGCGGCTCGACGGCTCGCTGCGCGACTCGCTGGGGCGCCTGCTCGGCGCGATGGACCGGGGGGACCCGCTCGGGGTGAGCGACGCCCTGCTGGAGGTGGTGCCGCGGCCGGACGAGATCGACGAGCGCGAGCTGGAACGCGAGCTCGGCCGGTTCATGGCCCGGCACCTGCTCGCCGGTACCGCCCCGGACGCGCGGATGTTCGGCCGGCTCTTCCGGATCGTCTCCTCGCACGGCCTGTCCCTCCCGCCCGAGGTGGCCGCGGTGTTCCGGGCCCTGGCGACGATCGAGGGCACGCTCGCCCGGCTCGCCCCCGGGTTCGACATCGTCACCGAGGCACGCGCGTTCTCGCTCCGTCACCTCACCGAACGCCCCGACCACCGGCGGGTACGGGACGAGGTCACCCGGGAGGTGCTCGGCCTGCTTCCCATGGTGCGCCGCCTGCCCCGCCGGATCGAGCGGATCGCCGACGCGGCCGAGCACGGCCGCTTCAGCCTGAACGTGCGCCTCTTCTCCGACGAGCGCGACCGGCGGCACGTCACCGGGATGCTCCACCAGGTGCTGCTCACCGTGCTGGCGGCCACCACGGGTCTCATGGCCGCGCTGCTGCTCGGGGCCGACACCGGCCCGCGCGTCACCCCTGGGGTCGGGCTGCACCAGCTCGTCGGCTACAACCTCCTGCTCGTCAGCGCCATCCTGGGGTTGCGGGTACTGGTGGTCATCTTCCGAAGGAACGGGTGAACGACCTGCCGCTTCTCGCGATCGTTGGAACCGGTGGGGGAATCGGAGTAGGAAGGGACCTATGACCACCGAGCAGACGTTCGTCATCGTCGGAGCGGGCCTGGCGGGTGCCAAGGCGGCGGAGTCCCTGCGCGACGAGGGCTTCGAGGGCGGGATCACGCTGATCGGCGCCGAGACCGAGCCCCCCTACGAGAGACCTCCGCTCTCCAAGAGCTATCTGCTCGGCAAGGAGGAGAAGGCGAAGCTCTATGTCCACGACGAGGGCTGGTACGCCGGAAACTCCGTGGAGCGGCTGCTCGGGCGCCGCGCGACGGACCTCGACCGGGCCACGCGCCACGTGGAACTCGACGACGGGCGGCGCGTCCGGTACGACAAGCTGCTGCTCGTCCCCGGCTCCTCCCCGCGCCGCCTCGACGTACCCGGCGCCGACCTGGACGGCGTGCACTACCTGCGCAGCCTCGGCGACTCGGAGCGGCTGCGCGAGGCCGTCCGCGGCGGCGGCAGGAGGGTGGTCGTCGTCGGCGCGGGCTGGATCGGGCTGGAGACCGCCGCGGCCGCCAGGGAGTACGGCTGCGAGGTGACCGTCGTCGAGCCGAGGGCGGTGCCGCTGCACGCCGCGCTCGGCCCCGAGCTGGGTGCCTTCTTCGCCGACGTGCACCGGCGCCACGGCGTCGACGTACGGCTCGGCCGCGAGGTGACCGGGATCCTCGGCCCCGGGCACGTCCGCGCGGTCGCCACCCACGACGGCGAGGAGATCCCGGCCGACATCGTGATCGTCGGCGTCGGAGTGAGCCCCAACACCGAACTCGCCGAGCGGGCGGGCCTGGCCGTGGACAACGGGATCCTCGTCGACGAGTCCCTCCGCACCGCCGACCCCGACGTCTACGCCGCCGGTGACGTGGCCAACGCGTTCAACCCCCTGTACGGCACCCGCATCCGCGTCGAGCACTGGGCCAACGCCCTCAACGGGGGAGCGGCCGCGGCCAAGGCCATGCTCGGCCGGAAGGTGGTCTACGACAGGCCGCCGTACTTCTTCACCGACCAGTACGACGTCGGCATGGAGTTCTCCGGCTGGTTCGCGCCCGGGGGGTACGACTCCGTGGTCATCCGGGGAGACCTGGAGTCGGAGGCCTTCCACGCCTTCTGGCTCTCCGGCGGACGTGTCGTGGCGGGCATGCACGTCAACCAGTGGGACGAGGGCATCTCACCGGCGCAGGAGCTGATCCGCGGCGGCGCGACCGTCGCCCCGGACCGGCTCACCGACCTCTCCGTACCGCTGGCCGACCTCGCGAAGAGCTGACCCGCTCCCGCCGTCCCCTCGCTCTCGCCCCTCCGCGGGAAGCCGCTTCCTCCGCGGGAAGCCGGTCCCCTCCCGGCTTCCCGCTCTCACCCCTCCCATGAACCGGAGCGGCTACCACGCCCGTCCACGGGTAAAAAGCCCTTGGGGGAGGGTGGCGAGACGAAGGCGAGGAGACTGGCATGACCGACACGGCCCCCACCGGCAAGTTGACCATAGAGACACACGGCCGCCGGGAGGCGCTCGCGCTGGCCGGGACGATCTGCGATCTCTACGAGGCGGTGTTCTCGCTGCCCCCGTTCGACGGGAACGCCGCGGAGTTCGCCAACCAGCGCTCCTATTTCCCCCGGCTGGTCGACCGGCCGGGCTTCCGGCTGACCACCGCGCGGTCCGGGGCGGAGTTCGTCGGGTTCGGGTACGGACACCTGCTGCCGGCCGACACCCGCTGGTGGAGCTCGCTGGCCGACCCGGTCGGCGAGGAGTTCGCGGCCGAGACCGGGAGCAGGACGTTCGTCGTCGTCGACTACGGGGTGCTGCCCGACTGGCGAGGCGCCGGAATCGGGCACCGGATCCACGACGAGCTGCTGTCGGGATCCGGGGCCGAGCGGGCCACGCTCTCGGTGCAGCCCAAGGCCGCGCGGACCCGGGAGGTCTACCGGAGGTGGGGATGGCGGAAGGTGTCCGAAAAGCTGATGGACCCGCCGATCCCCGCCCCGGTCTTCGAGATCCTGGTGCTTGAGGAGATGCCCGGGGCGCGCTGATCGACCGCGGCGGGCCGCGAGGCCGTCAGGCGATGAGCTGGAAGGTGTGCAGCTTCTCGTCCAGGGCGGCGACCTGGCGGGTCCTCGCCCACGGATTCAGCGCCTCGCGGACCTCCACCACCGAGCGGGCCAGCCGCGGCGAGGTGTTCTTGCAGGTGAGGCGGGCGGCCTCGCCGATCTGCTCGCACGCCTCGTCGATGGCGCGCAGCCGCAGGTGCCCGCGCGCCAGATCCAGGCGGCTGAACGCCATGTTGCGGACGAACGCCGGATCGATCCGGGCCAGGGACCGCGCGGCCATCTCGACGGCGGTCTGGGCGTCGCCCATGTCCAGCAGGCACTTGGTCCTGGTCGACAGATACTGCCCGTCGCCGTAGAAGTAGAGAAGCTTGGCCCCCACGTCGCCCTCGCCCGCGTGGCCCAGCTCGCGGCGGGCCTGGTCGAGGCTGGTCATGCACCGGGCGTGGTCCTTGTGACGGTCGTTCTTGGCCGAGCGGCGCAACACCGCCGAGTAGGCGCGGGCCCCCACGTCGCACGCGTACGACACCAGCAGCTTGCTGTTGGCGCGATGCCCCCAGGCCAGCGCCCCCAGCGCGTGCTCGACGCCCTGGCGGGGGTCACCCCGCCAGGTCGCCAGCTGTGACCAGTTGGCCAGGACGAAGCTGTTCATCGCGTCGTCGTCGGCCTGGTGCGCGGCCACCTTGGCCTGCTCGTAGTAGTGGTTCGCCCCGTTGAAGTCGTTGAGGTTGAACAGCACCCAGGCGGTGAACCGGCAGATGTTGGCCAGCAGCGACAGCAACCGCTCGCGCACCTCGTCGTTCGACGCGGACGGGATGAGCGACCGCACCAGGTGGTGCTGGGCGAGCACGGTCCCCAGCACCGCCTGGGGGCCGAGGGTGTCCTCCTGCCGCATGCAGTGGTGCAGCACCGCGTCGATGTGGTCGACGGTGGCCTCGTCCACCCGGGACGGTTCTGCGGCGATCAGGGCGAGCCGGTCGAGCTCGTCGTCGTTGAGCCGGGCCAGCAGCGGAGAGGCCGCCGCCGCGGCGGCTGCGGCCCTGATCAGGGCCAGGACGTCGCGCCGTTTCATGGTCGCCGCCCACTGGGCGAGCGCCCGCACCAGGGCGTCGTACTCCTCGTCGCGCGAGGTTCCGAACGGCACGGGTCCCGTGGGCAGGGTGGGCAGGGCGGCCAGCACTCCCCGGATGTCCTCGGGGCCGAGACTGCCCGCCGCCCCGGCCGCCACCAGCGCACGCCCCCGGGACCGGACGGCCGGTGTGTTGTGCTCGTCGGCATCGCGGTGGTCTTCACCGTCGACCAGGTCGGCGGTGCGGCACTGGTAGATGCGGGCCAGCCGGTTGAGCCCGGCGATCGGCGGCTCGTTGCCGGTGGGGCCGGGCCACGCTTCCCACGACCCGAGTTTTCGGGTCGTCAGTGGCTCGTTCGGCCAGTACTCGTTCCATAGATGGCAGACCTTGGCTTGTGTCAGGCGATGCGCCTCACGGAAGCCCTGGCGGGAGTTCAGGCGCCAGCGTCGCTTGAACTCAGCGGCGACCTCGGCCCACGTGAAACCACGCTCGCGAAGCTCAGCGCTGAAGGCGTCCATCTGCTGCTTGACGCTGCGCGGTGCACGTGGCATCGGCTCGGCCCCTCCCGGCGGGTTCTCCGGCGGCGATTCTTCGGGCTGAACGTTACTGGCCGCTCACGTTCGGTGACGGTCGAGTGCAGAAACCGGCGATCAGATCACCGCTCTCTGCAATGCCGTCGCTCTGAGGCTCGATGTGACCTCTGAGAGTGACGAACAGACTCGGTGTCGTCGCCTGTTTCCAGCACGCTCCGTACAGCAGGGTTGAGACAACGCCGGAGCCGTCGGATTCGTGTGGTCTCAGCGCTCGGGCGGGGGCGTCCCCATTCTGCGCCGGGGACGCGCGACCGAACCTTCGTTGAACTTCCCTGGAGCCATCAATGACCGTGCTCCCCGTCGAACGGCCGGGACCGATGCACTCACCGTTTCACCCTGATCCGGACACCGCCGACCACCTGCCCCTGGACGCGAACGAGCTGTGGCTGGCGGCGCAGCCGGCCGCGGCCTCCCAGGCGCGCGACTTCACGCGCGCACGACTGCTGGCGTGGGGCCTGGAAGAACTGTCCGACCTCTGTGTCCTGGTCGTCTCCGAGATGACCACCAACGCCATCAAGGCCACCGCCACCCCGCCCGTCCCGTACGGCTACACCTGCCCGTCCGCCTCCGGCGGCCACCCGCACACCGTCGCCTGCCCGTCCGCCTGCGCTCGCGCGCGGACCGCCGACCCGGACCCGATCCTCCTGCGGCTCCGTCTCACCACCGCGGGCCTGTTCGCGGAGGTCTGGGACAGCTGCGACGGCTCGCCCGAGGTCACCGACGCCGGGGAGGACGACGAGAGCGGCCGGGGCCTGCGGCTCGTCGGCATGTGCACCGACGAGTGGGGCCACTACCGGTCACCGAACGGGGGAAAGGTCGTCTTCGGCCGCTGGGTCCTGCCGTCCGCCTGGCACATTCCGAACGTGCTGCCCCCGCGGCCGTACGCGTACTCCCGGGCTCACGCGACGCGAGGGTGATCCCTCACCCGCGCGGAGTGTACGCGGGGCACGCCGTCCGGTCCACGTCCGTGTCCGGCCACCGGCGGCGCAGCGCCTGTGCCGCCCTGCGGGCCCATCCGGCCAGGTGGGGCAGGGCGCGGTGGTTCTCGGCGGCCCACGCCGCGGCGTCCAGGGTGAAGACCAGCTGGAGCCGGCTGTTCTCGCCCGGCACCCGGGCGTCGAGCGTCGGGAACCGGGTGAGGCGGCGGGCGGCCCAGGTCAGGCACGCCGCGGCCAGGCCGAAGCCGAACAGGCGGTCGTCGTCCGCCTCCGGTACGCCCCGGGCCAGCGCGCGGCGGTAACCGGCCTCCAGGCCGGTCGCGACCGGGTCGGACACCGTCAGCCACGCCGGGCCCGGCACGTACAGGCACACGGCCGAGGTCAGGGTGTGCCGGTAGCCGGCGAACTCGAAGTCGATGAGCCGCCCGTCGCCGTCCGCCGTGAGGAAGTTGTTCGCCTCGGCGTCCCCGTTGGTCAACGCCAGGAAAGGGCCCGGATCGGCGAGTTCCGCCAGTACCCGCGCCAGTTCGGTCTCGGCCCGGCTCGGCAGCGCGACCCCGAACCCCGCGGCGTGCTCCACGGCCCGCCGCCACGCGTCGGTGTCCGAGCACGCGAGGTCGACAACCACGGCCGGTCGTCTCGCGAGGTAGAGCTCCGCGTGCCCGGCCGTGGCCGCGCCCAGCTCGCCCAGCGCCCGCGCGAAGGCCGCCAGTCCCGCCGGTGGGGGCACCGCGCCGTCGCGGCGCAGCACCCGGTCCAGCGGCGTGCGGGGAGCGAGGTCCTCCAGGACCAGGAGCGACGCCGCCATGTCGTCGGCCAGCACCCTGGGGGCGAGGTCGAGCCCGAGGTCCTCGGAGAGGAAGCGCAGCGCGGCCCGCTCGGTCACCACCTGTCTCGCGTCCGTGCGTGATCTGGACGGATGGACGCGCAGCCACTTCACGATCACCGACGCGGGCGGCCCCGGGTTCGGCCCGGCCGGGCGCGCGGATGGTTCGTGATCCGGCCCGGCCGGGTGCGTGGGCGGCCCGGCCTCCGGCCTGGCCGCGTACGCGGGCGTCTCGGCCTCCGGTCCGGCCAGGTGTGCGCGCAGGACCGCCCACGGGGCCAGGTGCTCCACGCGGTCCAGCACCACCGGCGCGCCGAACGCCTTCGTCAGCAGCGCCTCCAGGCCGGACCGATCGGGCAGCGGAAAGCTCGGCGCGGGAGGACCCGCGGGGGGCGTCGGCATCCTGGCAGGGTGCCAGCCGGGGGCGCGGCCTTCAACCGGTTTCCCGCCCCGGCCGGTTCGGGGTGCCGAGGCCGGCGTCGTGCCCTCGACGGGTTTCGTCTTTCACCGGCCGACGCCGACGTCTCAGGCTCCGAATTCGGCGGCCGGGATCGGGACGACCACGTGGATGGCCAGATTGTCGCCGGTGCCGGTGCCGGTGTCCGTCCCGATCCCCGTGTCGCCGTCATCACCGCGGAGGGTGTAGCGGTAGTACCCCTCCGCTCGCGTGACGCCCTCGGCATCGAGATACTCCCAGCGCACCTTGACGTCGACGAGCCGTTCGGTGATCCGGGTCGTCTCGCCGATCGTCGGGCGTATCTCGGTGAGCCCCTGGGCCCGGTAGCGTTCGGCGGCTCCGGCGAAGGCGTTCTTCACGTCGGACGCCTCTGCGACGGCCTGCGCGCTCTCGTCGCCGAGGATCAGGGAGGGATACCCGTAACAGGCGGCGATACCGTCGAGGTCTCCC
Source organism: Streptosporangium sp. LJ11 (assembly GCF_051918945.1). Classification (NCBI taxonomy): domain Bacteria; kingdom Bacillati; phylum Actinomycetota; class Actinomycetes; order Streptosporangiales; family Streptosporangiaceae; genus Streptosporangium; species Streptosporangium sp. LJ11. The sequence continues at coordinate 44,564 of NZ_JBPXMB010000044.1, read as the reverse complement.
GCGGTGAGAGCGTCGGCGTACCGGAAGAGGAAGGCTTTGATCTCCATGGCTCGACCCTAGGCTGGAGTGACCGACACGCCCGTGTCGGTCATGGCGAGAGGATTCCCCGATGCCGGCGGCGCGGAACCACTCCGCCGAGTCGATGGACCAGCATCTGGTCCTGCGCCGGGTGGAACGCCAGCACGCGCTCATCGAGGCACTACGGGCCCGTGCCCCGCGTGCCACCACGGGTCACCTGCTCGCCGAGCGGCTCGGCGTGGCCGTACGCACGATCGAACGTGACATCGCCCGGCTACGGGACGCCGGTGTGCCCATCACCGTGCGGTCCGGACCCGGCGGTGGCTACCGTCTTGACACGTCCTCCAGCCTCGCCCCGCTGTCCCTCACCCCCGGCGAGGCCGCCGCGCTGGTGGTCGCCCTGGCCGCCGTCGGCCCGTACGCCTCCGCCAGCGCCCGCTCCGCGATGGACAAACTCCTCGCGGCACTCCGCGCCGCCGAAACGCCCTAGGTGACGACGTGTTTTCCGAGCCGCCGACCCGTGGGTTTTCCCGGCCGGGCCGGACCAGGGTTTTCCCGTCCGGCGCACGATGGGCAGAATGCCGGGATGGATGCGATCCTGCGGGCCGCGAGCGAAGTGGTGGGCGTCGAGCTGTCCGATCCGGTGGACCTCGGAGGCAGTCCGCGTAGCGTCGTCCTGCGCTGCCGGACGGCTTCGGGCGGCAGTGTCGTCGTCAAGAAGTACGGCACCGACTCCGAGGGCCTGCGCGCCTTCACCGGGGAGGCGGCCGGGCTCTCGCTGGGGCTGGCCGGTCCCGGGCTGCTGGGTGTGGACGACTCGGTCCCGCTGCTGGTGATGGAGGACCTCGGGACGGCGCCGACCCTGGCGGACGTGCTGCTCGGCGACGATCCGCGGGCCGCCCTGGACGGCCTGTCGGCCTGGGCGCGCGGGCTCGGGCGGCTGTCCGCCGCGTCGGTGCACCGGCGCGCCGATCTGACCTCCCTGTCGGCCCGGTACGGCAGGGGCGTGCCGTCCTGGGACGAGGAGCCGTGGACCGTACGGTACGCGGCCGGGTTCCCCTCGGCGCTCGCCGGGATCGGGGTCGAGGCGCCGCCGGAGCTGGCGGGTGAGCTGGAGCGGATCGCGGCGACGGGAGCGGACGAGTATCTCGCCTTCACCCCCGGTGACACCTGCCCGGACAACAACCTGCTCACCCCGGGCGGCCTGCGGCTGCTCGACTTCGAGTCGGCCTGCTACCAGCCGGTCTTCATGACGGCCGCGTACTGCCGGATGCCCTTCGCCACCTGCTGGTGCGTCTTCACACTGCCCGCCGGCCTGGCGGAGAAGATCGAGGACACCTACCGCGCGGAGGTCGTCGAGGCGTACCCGGAGCTGGTCGAGGACGGGATCTGGCAGCCCGCGATCCGGCGGGCGGTCGCGCTCTGGACGGTGTATCTGACGACCGAGCTGATCCCGCGCATGGCGAAGGACGCGCCGACGCACAGGGTCCGGCGTCCGGTCCCGACGCTGTGGCAGTTGCTGAGACACCGCTGGGAGACGGCGAGCACCCTGGAGGAGTTCCCGGCCTTCGCGGAGACGATGCGGCTGCTGCTCCGGGACGTGGCCGGCGGCTGGGACGTTCCTCCGCTGCCGGGCTATCCCGCGTTCGGCGTTTGAGGACCCGGCGGGGACCGTTCGGCGTTTGAGGGCCTCGTGGGGACCGGAGCAGAGGGAACGGCAGGACACGGCAGGACACGGCCGGTCGCGGTCGTATCGGCTCGCCCCGGCCGTCCGCGGACCTGAGGCGCCAAACCAGTCGTATCGCAAATATCAGAGATTTGCGTTATCTCAGTTATATGGGTAATGTCGGCGATATGGACTATGAGGCCGAGCTTGCCTACGCCGACGAGGTCGGCCGCCATTTCGCGCGGCAGAACGGCCTGCCTCCGATGACCGGCCGGGTGGCCGGATGGCTTCTCATCTGCGACCCGCCGCAGCAGACCATCGCCGAGCTCGGCGAGGCGCTGCGGGCCAGCCGCACCGCCGTCAGCGGCGCGGTCTCCATGCTCGAGGAGTGGTCCTGGATCCAGCGCTCACGCGCCGCCGGTGAACGCGTGGACCGCGTCAGTATCCACCCCGCGATCTGGCTGAGGATGGTCGACAAACCCTCGGAGTACGTCTCGCTCGGCGCGCTCGCGCACCGGGGCCTCAAGGTGCTGGACGAGGCGCCCCCGGCCCGCCGGGCGCGTCTCCTCGAGGGGGCCGCCTTCGCCGAGTTCCTCGTCGAGCGGATGCCGGCGCTCGCGGCCGAGTGGCGCGAGCGCCGCGACGCCCTGCGCGCCTCCGGCGCACTGCCCGACGACGCCGGAACGAGCCGGCCCTAGCCCGACGTCACCGGACCGCCCACGAGGGCGGTCCCCCTCAGCCCGAAACGACCCGAAGCCACGAGGCCGTCCCGTGAGGACGTTCCTCCCCTTCGGCGAAGCCGCCAGGCCCGCTCCCGAGGGTGGGTCCTCCCTTCGTCGAGATCCGTCAAGCCGTCCCCGAGGGCGGCTCCCCCCTTCCGGCCGGTGCTTCGACGGCACCGGCGTTGTCCGCATGCCCCGGCTCGCGTTCCTGCCCGATCGGCGGACGCCTCGCCCGGCGTCCGGCGCCATCAGAACCGAGGAGATCTCCCATGACTTTCGACTCCGCCCGCTGGCAGGCCCGGCTCGACGAGCTTCGCGCCGCCCACCACGTGCCGGGGGCGTCGCTCGCCGTGCTGGTCGACGGGAACGTCCACGAACTGGCGAGTGGTGTGTTGCACCGGGCGACCGGGGTGGAGGTGACGACCGACTCGGTGTTCTTGTCCGGTTCGCTCGCCAAGGTCTACACCGCGACTCTGGTGATGCAGCTGGTCGACTCCGGTGAGCTGGAACTCGACACGCCCGTGGTGAGCGTGCTGCCGGAGTTCGCCACCCCGGATCCGGAGGCCACGAAGACGATCACGATCCGTCGGCTGCTCAGTCACACCGGCGGGCTGACCTGCGACTTCACCTACGACTCCGGCCGTGGCGACGACTGCCTGGCCAGGTACGTCGAGGCCGCCAGGGAAGTGGCGCCGGACTGCTCACCCGGGACGGCGCTGTCGTACAGCAGCGTCGGGTACGCCGTGCTGGGCCGTGTCGTCGAGGTGCTGACCGGCCTGACCTGGGACCGGGCGCTGAAGGAGCGGCTCCTCGCCCCGCTCGGGCTGGAGCACTCGATGACGCTGCCCGAGGAGGCGCTGCGGTTCCGCGTGGCCATGAGTCACCTGGGGGAGCCGGGCGCCGACCCCGACCCGGCCCCGGCCTGGGACCTGATGCCGCGCTCCGCCGGGCCGTACGGCAGGGTCATCGTCTCCGCGGGCGACGTCGCCCGGTTCGCGCGGGCACACCTGGACGGCGGCGTCGCCCCCGACGGCACCCGGGTCCTGTCCGCCGGCGCCGCCGCGGAGATGCGGCGGCGCGTGGTCGACAGCCCGGACAAGTGGACCGTCAGCGCCGACGGCTGGGGCCTGGGCTGGACCCTGTACGACTGGGACGGCGTCCCCGGCTTCGGTCACGACGGCGCCGCGATCGGCCAGTACTCCTACCTGCGCGTCGTCCCGCACGCGGGAGTGGCCGTCGTCCTGCTGGCCAACGGCGGCGGCACCGGCGGGCTGTACGCCGACCTGTTCCGGGAACTGCTGGGCGAGCTGGCCGGGGTGCGGATGCCGGACGCCTTCGGACCGGCGGCGAACCCGCCCGCGGTGGACATGACGCGGCTGGTGGGCACCTACCGGCGCGAGGGCGTCGTCACCACCGTCACCCAGGACGACGACGGCGCGCACATCCGGTACGAGTTCGTCGACGGCATGAAGGACTTCTCCCCGCCCCTGGAGATGGACCTGGTGCCGGTGTCGGAGACGGTGTTCGCCGCCTCCGGCGGTCCCTCCTTCGGAGGGGAGCACATTCCGGTGGTCTTCTCCACCCTGACCGACGGCACCGAATGCGTGTACATCGGCATGCGCGTAACCCCCAAGGTCGCCTGAACCCCGGCCCGGCGCCGTCGCCCGTGTGCTTCCCGGATCAGGTCGCGAATATCAGCCAGAGGTTCCAGCCGCCACCGGAGGCCAGGCATTCGTAGTCGTCGGCCCCGCCGGGATTGTGCGGCCACAGGTATTCCTCGCCCACGGCGACGCACTGGCCGTGGGTCTGGTAATGGTCGTGATACTGCCAGTAGTCCATCGCGCTGATGCTCGTGTAATCGGTGCCCTGACCAGCTGACGCGGCCGCCGCCACACCGCCGGTGAGCGCGAGGGCGGCTACCGCGAAAAGCCCCGCCGACAGCACGCGTGTACGAATTCCCATGGAAAGACCCCTCCGAAGTACGATCATCGCCGTCCCTCATTGAATGAAAGGTTCACGCCTCTCGCAAGAGGGCGGCGAAGGAGGCCCGAAAGGGGTAACGGGTTCTTTTGACAATTGAGCCGCAGCGTGCGACGGAATGGAACGATCCGTTTCCGGCTCGTCGAGAACGCCACGACGCGACCGGATTCCAGGAATGGCATGAAACTTTCCTCGCCGACCGCAAGACGCCCGAGCCGTGGAGGTCGCGGCGAGACCGGAACGAAGCACCTCCCGCGCGCGGGGGCGGTTCGCTCGCCCGGCGCTCACACGCGTACGCCCGGACCCACCCGGCACGCGGGTGGGTCCGGGCGCTTTCGCACCGGGCCCGGCGGGGAACCGGCCGGCTGATCCAGCCGGCCGGCCCGGCGGGCCCGTCCGTCTCCGGTGTCCGTCGCCGGTTCCTCCCCGGCGGCCGTCCCCGGCTACCTCAGGTCTCCGGTTGCTTCAGGTCTCCGGTTACCTCAGCCCGAAGGCCCGGACGATGGTCTGGGTGACGCTGTTGCCCGCGCTGTCGCGGGCGCCGGCGCGCAGGGTGACCGTGCGGGCGTCGCTCGGGGCGCGCAGTTTCGTCGTCCAGCCCTTCTTGTCGTGATCGAGGCTCGCCCTGCTCCAGGTGGCGCCGTCGTCGTAGGAGACGTCCAGGGTGGCGGTGCCGATCCGGCCCGAGTCCACCACCGACGGCAGGTGCAGCGGGGTGACGGTCAGCTCGGCCCGGCGGCCGGCCCGGCCCGCCCGGTCCACGTCGACGTCGTAGTCGAGCTGGATCAGCGGCAGGTCCCTGGTCGAGTTGCTCTCGACGTACCCCGAGGTGAAGTTCCACTCGGTCAGGGTGCGGGTCGAGTACGGGTACACCGAGGCGTCGCGGGACGCCTCGTTGACCAGGCGGTAGGGCAGCCGGTCGGGGCTGACGATCGGTGCCAGCATCAGCGTACGGTCGAGCCGTTCGGTCTTCGCCTGTTCCAGGAGGGTGTCGCCCTGGTAGAGCGAGAGGGTCTGCGTGGCGTTCGGGTTGAAGAGCGCCTCACCCGCGTGGCTGCCGCCCGAGGCTCCCCAGGAGGGCACGATGGCGACCAGCCCGTCGCCCGCGCGGGTCGGCAGCAGGGACGCCGTGTTCATCCGGGGGCGCTGGACCGGGCCGAGCCACCGTGCCTCGCTGGTCGTACCGCCCTGGTAGGTGAGGATGTCCGAGCTCTGCTGGGTCTCGTCGGGGATGACGTACAGCGACTCGTGCCAGCGGACGGAGTCGTCGGTGGAGACCCAGTCGGTACGCCTGCTCTGCGCGGGCAGCGCGCTGGTGTAACCGCTGAACCCGGAGCGCAGGCCGTCCTGGAGGTCGATGCGGGTCTCCACGGCCGCCTGCTGCCTGTGGTTGTCGAGCGAGACGTCGACGCGGGCCAGGTCGCTCTTGCGCGGACGGTAGGTCGGGTCGGCCGGGACGGCCCCCTCCCACTTGTGGACGAGGTCGTAGAGGTAGGCGACGGTCGGGTGGGAGACGACGCGCAGCGGCACCGAGCCGCGCTGGAGGCGGGTGACGAGCCGCTCGCCCTCGTCGCGGGTGATCGACGCCACGGCCAGCGGGGCGTCGGTCTGCACCGCGTCCCAGGCGTCGAGCCGGCCGCGGCCGGGGTTGACGATCAGCAGGAGCTTCGCCCCCGCCTTCGCCGCCGCGTCGGCCTGCGCCTCCGGGGTGACGGACTCGCTCCATCGCACCACGGCGACCTTGCCCGACGCCTTCACCCCGGCGAACTCCGCCGCGGATCCCGCGCCGGCGAAGACCGAGCCGTAGGTCCAGCGGCCCTCGGGCAGCGGCTTGGAACGGGTCTGGATCAGCAGGTCGTCGAAGTCCTCCGTCTCGGAGGAGACCGCCAGGCGGGGCTGCTCGTCGCGCCAGCGCGCGGCGAACGTCAGCTTCCCGTCGGTGACCTTCGCGCCGGTGGGCAGTACCCAGAGGCTGTCGTGCTGCACGCCGGGAAGGTAGGAATCGCTCACGGCGCCGTTGCCGAACCCCCGGTAGAAGTCCATCCTGGCCATCGTCGTGGTCCGCGCCTGGTCCCTGCCGGACGGCAGGACGGATGTGACCTGGCGCGCGGCGGAGGCGTCCAGGGTGATCCGCGTGTCACCGGTGAGGGAGATCTTCGGCTTGCCGAGCAGCACCCTGCCCAGGGAGTACGCGCCGTTGACGCCTTCCACGTCGCCCCACATCCACAGGGCGTAGTCGCCGGTCGGCAGCCGCAGCTCGGCGGTGCCGGACGGGTCGACCCCGTGGTACTCGAGCGTCTGGTGCCCGTCGGGCAGATCCCGGGAGATCATCAGGTCCCCGGCGAGGGGCTTGCCCGCGCGGTCCCTGGCGTGCACGGTGAGCTTCGCCCGCTCGCCCTCCTTGTAGAAGCCGATCGCGGTGTGGGCCAGCAGGGCGCCCTCGGCGTCCCTCGCGTCGAGCCGCGCGCTGAGGTGGCCGTCGAGCTCGGCCCGGTCGACGTTCAGGACCACGTTCACCGTGGCGGTGCCGCGCGCCGGTACCGTGACCTGGGCCGCGGACAGGTCGAACAGGCCCTCGGGTGCCCCGCCGGTGACCGCGAGGTCGAGGGTGACCGGGTTCTCCCCGATGTTGGTGTAGGTGACCGGCTGCTCGCCCTTCTGGCCGGGGGCGTAGGGCCACCGGACCTTGACCTGGGCGGTGGCGGTGGCGAAGACGGTGTTCCGCGTGGCCGCCGCGACGTCGAGCATGCCGCCGCCGACCTGGTAGGCGCTGAACTGCGGCAGGAGCCTGCTGCTGCTGACCAGGGCGTCCTTGAGCTGCTGCCCGGTCCAGCCGGGGTGGGCCTTCGACAGCAGGGCCGCCGCTCCCGCGACGTGCGGGGTGGCCATCGAGGTGCCGCTCATCGTCTGGTACGAGCCCTCGCCCTCGGTGGCGTACTGCGACCTGGCCGCCAGCACGTCCACGCCCGGTGCGGCGATCTCCGGCTTGAGGCCGAAGTCCTCCACGCGGGGGCCCCGGCTGGAGAACGGCGCCAGCGCCGTGCCCTTCGGGGCGACGCTCACCGCGGCGACCGACAGCGCGGCGTCCGCGGTGCTCGGCGCGCTCACCGTGCTCTCCTCGGGGCCTGAGTTGCCGGCCGCGATGGTGAACAGCGCGCCGGTCTCGGCGCTGAGCTCGTTGACGGCCCGGCTGAGCGGGTCGGTGCCGTCCGTGGGCCCGCCGCCGAGGCTCATGCTGACGATCTTGGCGCGCTGGTCGCGGGCGGCCCACTCCATGCCCGCGATGATCCAGGAGTCCTGGCCGCTTCCCTGGTTGTCCAGGACCTTGCCGACCAGCAGGTCCGCGCCGGGGGCGACGCCCTTCTCCAGGCCCGCGGAGGCGGCGCCGGTGCCGGCGATCGTCGAGGCCACGTGCGTGCCGTGGCCGTGGCGGTCCTTGACGTCCTCGCCGGGGACGAAGGTGGCGGTGTTCTTGACCCGGTCCCTGAGATCGGGATGGTCGGCGTCGACCCCGGTGTCGAGGACGGCGACCTTCACCCCCTCGCCGGTGTTCCCGGCCGCCCACACCTCGGGGGCGCCGGTCTGCGCGACGGTGTCGGCCAGGTTCGCCCTGGCCTTGCCGTCGAGCCAGACCTTGGCGATCCCCGAGGTGAGGGAGGGAGCGCCGGTCGCGGTACGCGACTCCGCCCGCGGGTCCGACCCGGTGAGCGAGGTCCAGAAGCCCGCCGCGCCGTCACGGCCCGCGGACAGCGCGGCGCCCTGGATGCTGCTGAGCGTACGGACCTTCTCCGCCCCGCCCGGCACCTTCTCCGCGCGCCTGCCCACCGCGTCGTCGGTGTAGGTGACGATCAGGGGGAGGTGGTCGCTGCGCGCGTCGTCGTAGCCGTACTCCACGAGCCGCGTGACGTCGAAGAGCCCCTCGTCGAGGAGCCCCGCGCCGACGTACCTCGCGGCCGAGTCGGGATACACGTAGAGGTGGTCGTCGACGGTGCTGACCCGGGCGCCGACGCGCCCGCCGTCCGGGCCCGTGACCGACACGACGGTCAGGGCGCCGGCCACCCGCGCGAGCGCGACCTTGTCCCCGGTGATCAGGGTGACGGTGAACCGGGTCCCGGCGGCCTTGGCGGCGGGCTTCGCCGGGGTGTCCCCGGAAGCGGTCGCGGACGTTCGCGCGAAGGCTTTCGCGGAGGTCACGGAGGTCGCGGGAGTCGTCGCGCCGGCGGATCCGGTGACGGCGGCCGAGACCGGCGAGGCCGTGAGGAGAACCGTGAGCGCGGAGGCGAGGGCGAGCAGCCCGTGCCTCCGGGGGGGGAGTGCCGTGCAAGGAGTTTCTCCCGAAGTGGCGATGGTACAAAAGATCAAGGGCCATGATTCGGGATAAAACGGGCGTATATCAACAATTCCGTATGGCTAATTTAGGACATGTCGTAATCCCGACAGGGAGGCGCGACGCCCGGGGAAGCCACGGGCGGCGCGACCCGATGTCCTGGAACGACATCCCGGACGACGGCCCGGAACGTGGGCGGTCGCTCGGTGGAACGCCCACGTGGCCACGCGCCTGATTGCCCGTTTGCCCGCTTGGCCATGTACCTGACCGCGCGCCGAACTAAGATCGACAGATGCTCGAGCCGCCCTCCACGGCGCAGGTGACACCGCCCCCGAGAACGCGTCCGAGGGCAGGCCGGGTGCTGCGGCGGCTGGTCGCCGTCGCGGTCGCCGTCTGCGCGCTGCTGGGCACGGTACGGCTCGTAGCGCCCGCCACCGCGAGCACGACCGGCGAGCCGCCCGGAGTCCGGCGGCAGCTGACGTTCCTGCGGGCGGCGCTCGACGGCGGTGCCGGTGACCAGGCGCAGAGCCTGTTCCCCGAGGGGTACTTCTTCCTGCACGCGCTGTACGGCCTGAGCCGGGTCGAGCTCGGCATGCGCGAACCGCCCGGCGAGCGGTCGGCGGCGCTGCGGGAAGCGCGCTGGGCGCTGGCCCGGCTGGAATCACCGTCCGGCCGCGCCCCGTTCAGCCCGGACCTCACCCCGCCGCACGGCGTCTTCTACCGGGGCTGGACCAACTGGCTGCGCGGCGGGACGCTCGCCCTGCAACCGCCCGAGCGACGCGACCCGGCCGAGCTGCGCCGGTTCGCCGACGACTCCGTCGCGCTCGCCGAGGCGTTCGGCGCGTCGGAGTCGCCCTACCTGGAGGCCTACCCCGGGAAGGCGTGGCCGGTCGACTCGACCGTGGCCATGGCGTCGCTGCGGCTGCACGACACGCTGCTGCCGTCCCGGTATGCCGGTACCGCCGAGCGATGGCTCCAGGCGGTACGCCGGCGGCTCGATCCCCGCACCGGCCTGCTCCCGCACGAGGCCGACCCCGGCACCGGCGCCCCGGCCGAGGTGGCCAGGGGCAGCTCGCAGAGCCTCGGCCAGCGCTTCCTCGTCGAGATCGACCCGGCCTTCGCCGCCGACCAGTACCGGCGCTTCCGCGACCACTACGTCGTCTCCCCGCTCGGCCTCGGCCCGGCCGTACGCGAGTATCCCGTCGGCATGGACGGCCCTGGCGACGTCGACTCCGGCCCTCTCCCGCTCGGCGTGAGCCTGTCGGCGACCGCGGTCGCCCTCGGCGCGGCCCAGGTCCACGGCGACGCCCCCCTCGCCGGAGCCCTGGCGAACTACGGCGAACTGGCCGGCCTGCCGATCGACACCCCGTGGACCAAGAGGTACGCCTTCGGCCTCCTCCCGATCGGCGACGCGTTCCTGGCCTGGTCGAAGACCGCACGCCCATGGGTGGCCTCACCACCCTCCCCGCCACCGGCGAGCATCTCGCCCTGGTGGCGCACGCCACTGCTGGCCTTGCTGCTCGTCATCGGCGTCGCGCCTTGGCTGCCTTCCTTGGTACGGCACCGCCGAGACCGTCGCGCCCGTCCCGAACAGGCAGACGCAACGGGCGAGACGGCGACCGAATGAGACCAGCGCGAAGGCCGGAGTGAAACGCTCGCCGTCATTGCCACCGGAGAGCTTATCGAGGGGCCGTGATGAGACCGGTCCGGATATCGGAGCGAAACGGTTCGCGAGCCGGCCGTATAGCGGAAAGCGGCCAATTTCATGCTGGAAAAGTGTCCGGTTTGACCTCATGGCTATTTGTTTGAGGTTGGGAACCCCCAGGAGAAACGTGCGTGCTCGGGGTTCCCAACCGCTGTCAGAAGTTGATGGCGTGGGTTGAGGAACCATGGCCGCCCGGAGCCGGCTCCGGTGAGGTGGAGCGGGTATCGGCCCTTCCGGTGATGATCGTCGGCCGCATAGGATGATTACATGCTTACTTGATCACTCAGAAAGTGGAGACGATGATCGTTGAGTACATCCGTTACCGCGTCCCCCGGGCCGAGGAGTTCGAGGCCGCCTACCGCCGGGCGGCGGTGCCGTTGGGCAGAGCGCCCCAGTGCCTGGACTACGAGCTGTCGAGATGTGCCGACGAGCCGGGCGTCTACATCCTGCGCATCGTCTGGACCTCCGCCAAGGGTCACCTGGAGGGCTTCCGTAACAGCGAGCACTTCACGGAGTTCTTCGCCGAGATAAAGCCGTACGTCGCGGACATCGAGGAGATGCGGCACTACGAGCCGGTGCTCAACAAGACCGAGCCGACGCTGTTCGACTGGGCGGGCGGCGCGACGGCGTTCGAGCGGCTGACCGAGACGTTCTACGGCCACGTGCGCGAGGACGAGGTGATCGGCCCGCTGTTCGCGCACATGGATCCGGACCATCCGCACCATGTCGCGCTGTGGCTGGCGGAGGTCTTCGGCGGTCCCGACCGCTACACCCGCGAGCGCGGGGGCTATGCGCACATGCTCTCCCAGCATCTCGGCAAGCACCTCACCGAGCGGCAGCGCCGCAGGTGGGTGAGCCTGTTGATGGACGCGGCCGACGAGGTGGGACTCCCCGCCGACCCCGAGTTCCGGGCGGCGTTCGCCGGATACATCGAGTGGGGCACCCGCCTCGCGGTACAGAACTCCCAGCCGGGCGCCACCCCGCCCTCGCAGGCGCCGGTCCCGCGCTGGGGCTGGGGGGTCGCCCCGCCGTACCGGCCGTGACCCCGGATCCTGGTCGGGGTTGCGGACGACCGCCACGGGAGAGTCATCCCGCCGTACCGGCCGTGACCCCGGCTCCGCGCCGGACGGCGCGGAGCCGCAGGCGGTCTCCCCGCCGTTCCCGGCAACCGCGGGGCGTACTCCTACTTCGGTGTCGACCGGCGGAAAGGGCCGAGGAACTCGGGCTGGGCCTCAGGACCCAGGACTGTGTGAGCCGACCTCCCGCTCTCCGCGTCCGGCGAGAGAGATGTGGTCGCGGATGATCTCGCCGACCCGGCGGGGCAGCAGGGGGGAGAAGAAGCCGTGCCCCATGCCGGGCACGGCCACCAGGCGCGCGTGCGGGATCTGCGCGGCGACCGCCTCGCCGTGCGGCAGCGGGCGGAGGGGGTCCTCGGTACCGTGCACGACCAGTGTCGGCGCGGTGACGGCGGAAAGCGGCGCGAGCCTGTCCTCGGTCATCACCTTCCCGGCCAGGTCGTGGTTGGCCGCGGCGCGCGGGTCGCCCAGCTCGCTCGCGGCCTCGACGAGCCGTCGCGCGGCCCGCTCGTCGAAGGGCAGGACGTCGCCGTTCAGCACGCGCCAGGTCTCCATGCCGGCCGCGATGTGCTCCTCGCGGGTGGCCGGGGGTGAGGTCGCCAGCCGGACGAGGTGCTGGAGGAACCGAGGCGTGGGCGGCGGCAGGTCGTCGGGGTCGGGATCCTGCCCGGCGAAGGCCCGGGCGAAGGCGGGCCCCGCGCTGTGGCCCATCGGACCGGTCATGATCGCGGTGAGGGTGAGCACGCGCTCGGGGCGGTGCACCGCCAGCCACTGCCCGATCGCGCCGCCGAGCGAGGCTCCCACGACGTGCGCGGCGGCCACCCCGTGCCCGTCCAGCACGGCTGTCGCGTCACCGGCCATGTCCGCCAGCGTGTAGGGGTGCGTCGCGAAGTCCACGCGGTCGGACCGCCCGGTGTCGCGATGGTCGAAACGGATCACCTGCAGCCCGCCTTCGAGGAGGGCCTCCACCAGTTCGTCCGGCCAGCCCATTCCCATCGTGGAGGTGCCCATGACGAGCAGCACCGCGGGATCTCGCGGATCGCCGAACCGTTCCGTCCACAGCCGCACATCGCCGGACACGACAAACTTCTCTTCGTTCGCCTTCACGAGCGCGAATTTATCGATTTCTTTTATGTGGGGCAAATCGCAATTAATGTGCTATTTGCGGTAATTCATGGTATAATGATAATCGCGTTTTTGTTTCTGATGTCCGGCTGGCCCGGTCCCGTCAGCCTGCGGTCCGCCCGTCGCAGAACACCTCCTTGAGGAGCTTTTCCAGCGCCTTCGGGAACACCTGCGCCGGGTCGATCGCGGCGTCCCCGGCGGTGATCGAGGCGGTCAGGGTCCTGCTGCCGTCGGGCGTGCTGTACATCAGCGCCCCGTAGCCGTTGACGCCGCCGTTGTGGTTGAGGACGGTGCCGACGCAGCCCGGGCCCGTGTCCTGCACGTACAGCCCGAGGCCGTAGCGGCCGAAGAGGCCGTCGCTCCCGGGGTGCGGCTCGCGCATCTCGGCCAGCAGCGGCGCCGGCAGGAGCCTGCCGCTCTGCAGCGCGGAGAAGAACGTGTGGAGATCCCTGGTGGTCGAGATCATCTCACCGGCGCCGAAGCTCCAGGAGGGGTTCTGGCGGGTGACGTCGACCACCTTCCACTGGCCGGCGTCCTGGTAGCGGTGGTAGCCGTGGGCGTGCGGCCCGGGGATCCCCGGCCGGGCACCCGGCACCACGGTGCCCCGCAGGCCGAGCGGCCGCAGGATCCGCCGCTTCATCTCCTCGGCGTAGGAGCGGCCGGTGACCTTCTCGATCAGCAGTCCGGCCAGCACGTAGTTGGTGTTGGAGTAGCTCCAGTTCGTTCCCGGCGCGAACTTCGCCGGCTTGGACAACGCCAGCCGTACCAGCTCCTCGGGCCGGTAGGTGTGGAACCGCTCGTCCACCCACTCCTGGCCCTGCCAGGGGATCCCGGGCACGACCGTCCCGTCGTCGTAGTACTCGCCGGTGTAGTTGAACAACCCGCTGGTGTGCTGCAACAGCATCCGCACCGTGATCCGCCGGTCCAGCTTGAACCGGGGCAGGTAGTCGGCCACCGCGTCGTCCAGCCCGACCTTGCCCTCGGCCACCAGTTGCAGCACCAGGGTGGCGACGAAGGTCTTGGTGGCGCTGCCGATCCGGAAGTGGCCGTCTGTCGGCGGCTTGGCGCTCCGGCCCAGCTTGCGCACCCCGGCGCTGCCGGCCCACTCGCCCCGCTGATCGTGCACGCGCATCTGCATTCCGGCGTAACCGGCATCGACGAATTCCTGGACGGCCTTCCGCAGCTCCGGGCGATCCTGCCCGGCAGCGGCTTTCGGCGCCGGCCTGCCGTCCGCGGTGGCCACCCCGGGTGTGGCCGCCCCGGCCAGCAGCACGGCCGCCAGCGCCGTGACCGCCACTCGCCGGAGGACCTCGCCGCGGATGACCGGGCGCCGGTGCACGCCGGAGATGCGCGCCCTGGTCGTCGCAGTCGCTGTTGGGAATGGGGTTCTCATGGTTCCTCGTCTCTGGTGTCGCACTCGGGCGAAGAGCTCGCCGAGCGAATCGGGGGCGATGGGGATGGGGCGGGGCGACCTCTTCGGCCGGTACGGCCGGGCGCGGCGTGGGAGGCGCCACGTCGAGCCGGATCAGGACGGACTCGATCGGCACGGCCCTAGGAGATCTTGCGGCGGTAGGTGTTCATGGCGAAGACGTACGCGACGACGAGGATGCCGACGCACCAGCCGAGGGCGATCCAGATGTCGGTGCCGACCGGCTGCTGGGTGAACAGGTCGCGGATGGCGTTGACGATGGACGTCACCGGCTGGTGCTCGGCGAAGAAGCGCACCGGGCCGGGCATGGTGTCGGTGGGCACGAACGCCGAGCTGAGGAACGGCAGGAAGATGAGCGGGTAGGAGAACGCGCTCGCGCCCTCCATGGTCTTGGCGGACAGGCCGGGGATGACGGCGATCCACGTCAACGCCAGGGTGAACAGGATCAGGATGCCCGCGACCGCGAGCCACGCCGGCACTCCCGCCGCAGAGCGGAAGCCCATGAGCAGGGCGACGAGCACGACCACCACGAGCGAGATCACGTTGGCGACCAGCGAGGTCAGCACGTGTGCCCACAGCACCGACGAGCGTGCGATCGGCATGGACTGGAAGCGCTCGAAGATCCCGCCCTTCATGTCCATGAACAGCCGGAACGCGGTGTAGGCGATGCCCGAGGCGACCGTGATGAGCAGGATGCCGGGCAGCATGTAGTTCACGTACGAACCCGACCCCGTTCTGATCGCGCCGCCGAACACGTAGACGAACATCAGCATCATGGCGATCGGCATGATCGCGGTCGTGATGATGGTGTCCGGGCTGCGCGCGATGTGGCGCAGGGATCGTCCCAGCAGGACGGCGGTGTCGCCGAGGAAATGCCTGTTCATCGTTGTTCCTTACTCGTCTGTGCCGGCGTTGCGGTCGTCGCCGGCGTCGCGTCCTTGCCGTCGGCGCCGACGAGGGAGAGGAAGACGTCCTCCAGGGTCGGCTGCTTCTCGACGTACTCGACCTTGGCGGGTGGGAGCAGCTGCTTGAGCTCGGTGAGGGTGCCGTTCACGATGACCCGGCCCTCGTGGAGGATCGCGATCCGGTCGGCGAGTTGCTCGGCCTCGTCCAGATACTGCGTGGTGAGCAGCACCGTCGTACCCTGGGCGGCGAGCTCCCTGACGGCCTGCCACACCTCGATGCGCGCCTGGGGGTCGAGCCCGGTCGTCGGCTCGTCGAGGAAGATGACCGGCGGGTTCCCGATGAGGCTCATCGCGATGTCGAGGCGGCGGCGCATGCCACCCGAGTACGTCGACGCCTTCCGCGCGCCCGCGTCGGTCAGCGAGAAACGGGTGAGCAGGTCGTCGGCGATCCTGCCCGGATCCTTGAGGTGCCGTAACCGGGCGACCAGCACGAGGTTCTCCCGCCCGCTGAGGATCTCGTCCACGGCGGCGAACTGCCCGGTGAGGCTGATGGACTCCCGCACGTCCGCCGCCTGCGTGGCGACGTCGAAGCCGTTGACGCCGGCCGTGCCCGCGTCGGCCTTGAGCAGGGTGGACAGGATTCTCACGACCGTGGTCTTGCCCGCCCCGTTCGAGCCGAGCAGGGCGAAGATGCTGCCCCGCGCCACCTCGAAGTCCACGCCGCGCAGCACACGCAGCTCCTTGTACGACTTCTCCAGGCCCCGCACGTGGATCGCGGGCCCCTGGACCTGATCGGTTGTCATCCGTACATCCGTTCTCTGCCTGGTCACGGCTTGTCGCCCGTGACGCGATCGATGGCGTCGGTCAGCCGTTCCCGCTCCCGGTTGATCCACTGACCCCCCGGGTAGTTCTGGAGGAACGCCTCGACGAACTCCACGGGGTTCTCCCCGACGATTTCGCGGATCGGGGTTCCGCTCGCCACGCTCTGTTCGAACAGGTCGGCGAGGTCGTCGTACATCGAGGCCGCGTCGGAGCTGTCCCCCGGCCCGAAGTGCATCAGGTACCGCTCCAGCGCCTCGACCGCCGCGCGATAGTCCTCGGGAAGCTGTCTGACGCGCGCCTTGTACTGCCGGTAGCGCTTCTTGTCCTCGAGCGGCCCTGTGACCACCTCCAGGTACTGCCGGTAGCGGCTCTTCGGCTCGTTCGACCCTGTTTCCATGTCTAGTTGCCTCCTTCGTGGAGCTGTTCGAGCCGTTCTGCGAGGAAGCTCCAGTTCCTCCAGAACTCTTCGAGATATTCACGTCCCTGAGCGTTCAGGGAGTACACCTTGCGCGGCGGCCCCTTCTCGGACGGGACCTTCTCCACGTCGACGAGACCGCGCCGCTCGATCCTGACGAGCAGGGCGTAGACGGTGCCCTCGGCGATGTCGGAGAAGCCCTGGTCCCGCAACCACGCCGTGATCTCGTAGCCGTACGCGGGCCGACCGGACAAGATCGCGAGGACGATGCCCTCCAGCGTTCCCTTGAGCATCTCCGTCAGCTGCTTGCTCATGGGGCACCCCCTCCAGCTACTTAATGTCGCTGACTACTGGTACAAAGTAACACTGACTACCGGTACATAGCAACACTAAATAGCTGAGACGCGAGACCGGACCGTGAGCGTGTGGGTGCGTGTGACCTGATCGCCGCTCGCGAGCGGGCTCGCCGTTCCTCGGGAGAGAAGAGGTCGCGTCAGCGCGCCGGAGACCGCGATTCCCGGCCTCGCCGACGCGGACACGACGGGAGCACCGGCGACCACGAGCACGGCCGCGAATTCCGCGATCACTGAACCGTTCATGGCATTCACGATCGCCGACCGCCCTGATACCGGGCCGCCGCCGTGCTGACACGGCCGCTGACGCGACACCGCGTCAGGTCCGATCGTCGCCGGACCTCCGTCGGCCTGGCGCACCGCCCGGCGTGGCCTTCGTCACCGGCCCGTTCAGGGGCGCCGGGTGGATTCGCGGCCGACCAGGTGCCAGGCGACCTCGGTGTCCCGGTCGGCCGAGGTGAGGTGGCCGAGGGCAGTACGGGCGCAGCGGGCGCCCTGGTCGCGGAGGGACTGGGCGACGGTGGTGAAACCGGAGGTGTCGGAGTCGTCCTAATTGTTGAGTCTGCTGCAACGAGACCAGATTCGAAGACTGGAGTGAAACATTGACTACCTGATAGTGGGACGAGCTCCATCATTAGCCGCAATGAGACCGGTCCGGAGACCGGAGTGAAACGAGGTGACCATCACGGCGATCATCGCCGAAAGCTACGAGCCGCAATGAGACCGGAGTGAAACACCGCGCCGTCTGCTGATGCTCGGCCACGCTGATCGCGCCGCAATGAGACCGGTCCGGAGACCGGGGTGAAACATGCGGTCTGGAGCCCGTGCTTGCCGTTCGTGCTGGAAGGCGACGGAGTGCTCGATCGTGAGAGGTGTTCTCCTTACTGGTCTGGGTCAGCGATCTCGATGATGTGCAGCGGCGCGTCCAGGGTGCTCGACAGCCACGCCCACATAGAGGCTTTGAGCGTGAGGATCGGGCAGATCGCCACATCAGCGATCGCGGCCGCGTGGGCGTCGAACAAGTTGAGCTCGGTTGACGACATGAGATTTACCATGGCGGCAAGTTTCGCGGCCTGGGGGATGCCATCAAGCGGAGCAACGGTGGTGCGTTCGAACGCGGCCAGGCCGGTGAGGAGCGCCTGTGCGTCAGGAAGACCCTGGCTGTCAAGTAAGGCGCCGGCCGCCGTGAGGGACGGGATGACCAGGGAGTGACCTGCCCGGTCGAAATCCTGTAGGAAGCCGATCAGATCGGCGTCACCGCGGGCGACATCGACGAGGACGCTGGAGTCGAGGATGTAGGGGGTGGGGGTGAAGTCACTCACCGGGCGCCGCCGGGAACCCTTGCTCGGCGAGTTGGAGGTTCACGTGCCGCCGCATGCGCGCCACCCGGTCGGGGTCGGCGCTGCGGGCGCGTTCCCGCAGGAGGGCTAGGCCGTGCTGGTCGGCGATGCGTTTGGCGGCGACGGAGTCGTTGAAGACGGCGGCGACGCTGGTTGCTTTGCCGGTGGCAACCAGGTGTTCGGCGTATCTAGCGACGTCGGGGTCGACGGTGATCGTGATTCGTTCCTTCTTCTCTCCGCTCATACTCGTCATCATACTCAAATGGTGTTGGCTGGGCAGGAGAAACTCCGCCGGCCGCAATGAGGCCGGTCCGGAGACCGGGGTGAAATCGGGGTGTCGACGGCAACCGCGTGGCGATACGTGCAGGAGGCGGTGGCGTTGCTGTTCGGCGCGCTCGCCCAAGCTCGGCCAGGCGCTGCGCAAGGCCAGGCGGGACGGGTTGTGCTACCTGGTGCTGGACGGCACGCTGATCCACACCGGCCGGATCAAGGCCGACCGGCCGTGCTTCTCGGCAAGCACCGCGTGCACGGAATGAACGTCCAGGTCATCGCCTCGCCGGCCGGGCGATCCTGTGGACCTCCGGGGCCCTGCTGGGCAAGGCACATGATCTGAGCGCTGCCCGCATCTGGGGCATCCTGCGTGCGCTGGAGCGGGTGGGAATCATCACCCTGGCCGACAAGGCGTATCAGGGAGTCGGGGGCCCACTCGCCACCCCGTACAAGGGCAAGAACAAGCCCGCGTCACAGAAACAGGCCAACCGTTCCCATGCCAAGCTCCGCGGACCCGGCGAACGCGCCAATGCCCAGCTGAAGAGCTGGAAGATCCTCCGGAAGCTACGCTGTAGCCCCGGCAAGGCCGGCCACCTGTGCAAGGCCATCGCCGTCCTTCAAAACCACCGCGTCGCACAAACCGCCTGAGGATGAAAAAGGTTCAATGGTTCGAGGCGTCGAAGAAGGCGCTTAACAAGCACCACTTCGTATACCGGCGCGACGGCGGAACGGACGAGAGGAGCAATCTTCGCCTCGTATACGCCGATTGCCACCGTCAGCATCACGCAGGTGATGGCAACCGAACCCGGAAACAGGAACCCGCAACGCCCCTGGGGCTTGCTTGAGCCGTGGTGCGGGGAAAGCTCGCATGCCCGGTTCTGAGGGGGCCGGGGCGCAGCAATGCGCTCCGGCTACCCGACTGTACGTGGAGAACTTGGCGGTGTCGGGTCTGGCGCGCACGAAGCTGGCCAAGAGCGTGCACGACGCGGGCTGGTCACAGTTCGTGGCCATGCTGGAGTAAAAGGCGAGGCGGTACGGGCGGACCTTGCCAGGATCGACCGCTGGTTCCCCAGCTCGAAGCTGTGCTCGACGTGCGAAAGCCTCGCCACCTCGATGCCGCTGGATGTCCGGTCGTGGATCTGTGCCTGTGGCGCGGCCCACGACCGGGATGTGAACGCGGCGATCAATGTGCTGGCCGAAGGACGACGAATCGTCGCCGCTGGGACGCGGCGGGAGGCGGAGACGTCAAACGCCTGTGGAGACTTGGTAGGACCACCGCTCGCGGTGGCGTGGGTCGACGAAGCAGGAAGCCTCAGAGGTGCTGCGTGACGCGGCACGGACTGAATCCCCGGCCTTTCAGGCCGGGGAGCGCGTCAACACACCGATATCGACAGTGGTGTCGTCGTCGCCGTCATCGTCGCGATCTTCATCGTGATGTTCCTCGTCTCGCTCCGCGCCACCCGACGTCTCGGACGTCCCTGGTTCGCCGTCGCCGGAGCTCTGGCCTACCCGCTGTACCTGATCCACGCGCACATCGGTTTCATCGTCTTCGATCGGCTCGGCGACAGCGTGCCACGCTACGTCCTGCTGGCCGGCCTGCTGGTGCTGATGCGCCTGGGGGCCTACGCCATCCACGCCCTGGTCGAACATCCGCTGGCGCCCCTGCTGAAACGGCTCCTCACTCCGGCGGCTCGGTGACGCCGTGCCGCGTCCGTCTTTCAGGGGCGCCGGGTGGAGGCGCGGCTGACCAGGTGCCAGGAGACGTCGGTGCCCCGGTCGGTGGGGGCGGGGTGGCCGAGGGCGGTGCGGGCGCAGCGGGCGCCCTGGTCGCGCAGGGACTGGGCGATCGTGGTGAGTCCGGCGGAGGTGGCCGCGTCGGAGTCGTCCCAGCCGCTGAGGGCGAGGTCGCCGGGGACGTCCAAGCCCAGCCCGGTGGCGGTGCGCAGCGCGCCGAGGGCCAGCTCGTCGCTCATCGCGGCGATCGCGTCGCAGGCGTACGGACCGGTGAGCAGCTCTGCCGCGACGGCCTCGGCCTCGTGCGCGCTGTTGGTGGAGCAGACGGCGACCAGGACCTGTGACCAGTCGCCACCGGCCTCGGCCCAGGCGTCGCGGTAACCGCGCAGGCGCTGCCGGGTGACCCGGAAGGTCGAGGCGTCGGGGTCGACTCCCGCGGACGCGTTGTTCGGGTCGAGGGTCGCGGGGACGGGGGTGACGGGGGCGACGGGGGCACGGACGGGATCGGACGGCGCGGCAGCGGGAACTCGACCGCGATCCGCAGGAGGAGTACGCCCGGGATCGGGGAGGGCGGGGGAGGGGGTGACGCCCCCGGGATGGCCTCCCCCGGGATGGCCGGTTCCGGGGAGCGGGCGGGGAGCGGCCGTGCCGAAGGCGACCCGGGGGATTCGGTCGCGGTCGAGGGGGAAGCTCAGCACCCCGGGCCGCCGCGCCCCCGCGAAGACCTCGCGGCCGACGGCCGCCGCCGCGGCCCGGTCGTCGGCGGCGACGAAGGAGAGGCCGTCGCGGCGCGGGCCCCCGTGGACCACGGCGGGCAGGCCGGTGGCGGAGATGGCGTCGATGACGGGGTCGTCGTCGGCGGTCGTCCAGACCACGAAGGCGTCGACGGCCGCCTCGGTGACCCGGTCGACGTCGGAGGGGCTTCCGGTGACGGGGACGAGTGTGAGCGCCATGCCGTGGTCGGCGCAGACCTGCGCGACGCCGGACAGGAAGCGGGTCGCCTGCGGGTCGTCGAAGGCGTAGGTGAGGTGCTCGCCCAGGACGACGCCCAGGTTGCCGGTCCGGCCGCTGCGCAGCGAGCGCGCGCCGGGGTGCGGGCCCGGGTAGCCGAGACGCTCGGCGGCCTCGCGGACCTTGGCCCGCGCCTCGTCGGAGACCCGGCCCGGCCGGCCGTAGGCGTACGAGACGGTCATCACCGACACCCCTGCCGCGCGGGCGACCTCGGCCATGGTCACCCGGCGTCGCGCCGCCCGTTCGCTCATGGGTCGAGGATATCTGTGTATCGATACACAGCTGATTTGTGTATCGTTACACACATGTCAGGAGGAATGGGCGGAGTTCGGGCGCGTACCGCTTACATGGGGTTCGCCGCCTTCGGTGCTTTCTGGGGAGTGTGGGGTGCCTCGGTGCCCGCGATCCGTGCTCAGGCGCAGCTGAGCGACGGGCAGCTGGGCACGGCGCTGCTGTTCGTCGGGGCGGGGGCGCTGCCCGCGATGCTCGTCACCGGCAGGGCGGTCGACCGCTGGGGGCTCCGGGTGGCCGCGTTCCTGCTGGTGACGCTCGGCGCGGTGGGGACGCTGGTGGCCGTGGCGGGACGCGACTTCTGGAGCCTGTCGGCGGGGCTGGCGCTGCTCGGCGCCTCCTCGGGGGCGGCCGACGTCGCGATCAACTCGGCGGCGGCCTCGGCGGAGCGGACGTCCGGCCGGCCGGTCATCACCCGCGCGCACGGCACCTTCTCCGCCATGGTGGTGGCCGGCAGCCTCTCCACCGGGCTGTTGCTCGGCGGCCTGGGACTGCCGGTCGTCGTGCCGTTCCTGCTGGTCGCGGGGGCCGCGGCCGGCGCGGCCCTCGGCGTCCTGGCCGACCGGCGGGCCGCCTCGGCCGTCGGGAGGATCGTCCCGGACGCGGCGGGGGCCGCCCGGGACGGCGAGCGGCGGGGGCACCGAGGGCACAGGGGGCACGCTGTGCGCCTGTTCCCGCTGCTCGTGGTCGGCGGCCTCGGCGCGCTCGCCTTCGCGGTGGAGAACGCCCACCAGAGCTGGGGTGCGGTCTACCTGGCCGACGTGGCCGGCGCGGGTCCCGCGCTCGCGGCGGCAGGTCCGGCGGTCTTCGCCGCCGTCGTCGCCCTCACCCGCTTCGCGGCCGGCGCGGTCGGCTCCCGGCACGCCGCGACCGTGCTCGTCTGCGGCGCCGCGACGGCCGCCGCCGGGACCGCGCTGGTGTCCGTCGCGACGGCCGTCCCGGCGGTCCTGCTGGGACTGGCCCTGGCCGCCGCCGGCACGGCGGTGCTCTTCCCCATGCTGATGGGTGTCGTCGCGGCGCACGTGGGCGAGGCGGCGAGGGGGAGGGCGACGTCCGTGGTCACCACAGTGGCCTACCTGGGGTTCCTCGCCGGTCCGGTCTACGTCGGGCGCTGGGCCGAGGGGACCGGCCTGCCGGGGGCGATGGTGGCCGTCGCCGCGCTGGCCGTCGCCCTCGCGGTCCTCACCTGGCCGTCGCTGCGCTCGGCCGTCGGTGACGGTTCCCCGTGGGACTCGTCTCCGCACACCCCTCAGCCGTCGCATGTGAGGGAAGGGAGGTTCATGGCATAAGGTGGCTCGTCGGTGCGTTCAGGATGGACGCGCACGATGACCGCTCGGCGGCCGCGAAAGCGGTATCAACCCCGGTCGAAGCCCGCCACCCCGGTGGGCTCCCGAACCGGGCGGAGTCTCCGTCTGGATGATGGACGGAGAGATGTTGACCTCGTACGTCGCCGTGCTCGGCTCGCCCGGAGCCTGGCGCTTCCTGCTTCCCGCCTTCGTCGCGCGCCTTCCGAACGCGATGCTCCAGCTCGGCGTGCTGCTGCTCGTGCACTGGTCCACCGGCTCGTACGGCGCGGCCGGGGTCGCCGCCGCCGTGGCCGCGGTGGCGCCCGCGCTGGTCGGCCCGCGCACCGGGCGGCTCGCCGACCGGTACGGCCAGGCGAGGGTGCTGGTCCCGCAGGTCGTCGTGCACGCCGTCGCGCTGGGCGTCCTGCTCGTGCTCGCCTCGGTGCACGCCTCCGCGGTCTCGCTGGTGGTCGTCTCGGCGCTGGCCGGGGCGACGATGCCGCAGGTCGGCTCGATGGTCCGCGCCCGCTGGGCGCACGTGCTCGGCGGGTCGGGCAGGCTGGACACGGCCTTCGCCCTCGAGTCCATCACCGACGAGCTGACCTTCACCCTCGCTCCGGTGCTGCTCGTGGCCATCTCGACCGGGTTCTCACCGGTATGGGCACTGTCGGTGGCGCTGGTGATGGTCGTGGTGGGGACGCTCGCGTTCGCCGGGGTCCGCAGGGGTGCCCCCGAACCGATGCCGGTCCTGGTCCGTTCCCAGCGCGGCGTGCTGCGGCTGCGCGGGGTGGCCGTGCTCGCGCTGGCCTTCGTCGCCCTCGGCACCGTCTTCGGCAGCCTCCAGGTCGGCGTCACCTCCTACACCGCGGCCCTCGGCCAGGCCGGCGCCGCCGGACCGGTCTACGCGAGCTTCTCCGGCGCCAGTTTCGTCGGGGGCATCCTCTACGGCGTGGTCCGCTGGCGGGTCGGCGCCCCGGTCAGGCTGGTCGCCGCCTTCGGCCTGCTCTCCGCGGCCACCGTCGCCCTGACGCTCGCCGGATCCGTCGCGTTGCTGTACGCCGGAGCCGCCGTGGCCGGGTTCGTCATCGCCCCGGCCGTCATCACCGGCTACACCCTGGTCGAGGGCCTCATCCCGGCGGAGGTGAGGACCGAGGCCTTCACCTGGCTCAACGGCTCCGTCGGCGTGGGCATCGCCGCGGGCGCGGCCGTCGCGGGCCAGCTCGTGGACCGCTTCGGCGCGGCGTTCGCCTTCCTCGTCCCCCCGGTCACCACCGGCCTGGCCGCCCTGCTCGTGCTGGTCTTCCTGCGCCGCCTGCGGCCGGGGGCCGACCGCGCCCCGGCGCGCGACCTGGTCTCCGCGGCCTGAGAGGCACCGCGCTGGGAGGTCAACCACCCGTCAGCCGTGTCACCGACCCGCCGGGACGGTACAGCCAGGTCATGTCCGATGAATCCGGCGTTGTCGGAACGGCCGAACACGCCCGGTATGGGGATCTTCTATGATCCATACTCCGCGGGGCAACGGGCACGACGACGAACGGACACCGGTGACACACACACTCCAGGAAGTCGGGACGAACGGGCTGCGGGCGCTGCCCGGAGAGCTGGTGGCGGCATGAGCGGCCTTGGGAGGTGGAGCCTCGGTATCGGCGTCGGGCTCCTGGTCGTGGCTGTGCTGTGCAGGGCGCTGAACCTGATCCCGGTCACGGTGATCACCGGCCTCCTGGGCCTGATCGCGCTCGGCATGGCGGGGTACGACGCGATCTACGAATGGCTGGGCCGGGTCAACCTACGCCGTCGGGAAGCCAGGGCCCACCGGGAACGTGAAGGCCGCCAGGGCCGCTGAACCGCGGTGCGGGACCCACGCGGGCTGGTACAAATGCGGCATGAGCGAATCCGTCGGGTTTCCCCCGCAGCCGAACGTGCCGTCGGCCCGGCGTGTCTACAGTCGGAGGTACCGTGTGTGGGCCCGCGTGCTCCTGTGGACGCCGATCGCGCTCACGGTGGCCGGTGTCGTCCTCGGACTGGGGCTGTTCGCGGCCGCCGATGCCGACCCGGCGTACGGTTCGTCCGCGCTCGGCTATCTCGGCCTCTTCGTGTGGGGCGGCCTCGCGATCCTGTCGCCGGCCCTGCTCGGGTCGTTCGTCGCCGGGCTGGTCATGCTGATCCGCGCGCGCGGCTGAGGTCGCGGCAGGACACGGCTCCGCCTCGACACGATCCGTGGAGCGTGCCCGGCAACCGGGCGCCGGCGGTCGACGCCGGGCCACCGCGAAGCGGATGCCGCGGTGGCCCGGACGGGGACGAGGTGCCGCGGGGAGGGACGCGGTGGCCGGAGGATGGATCAGGCGCCGGCGGCCTGGCGGGCGCGGCGGGCCTCGCGGCGCTCGACGAAGCGGGAGGCGGTGACCTCCAGCTTGCCGAGGAAGTCGGAGAGCTCCTCGCGGGCCTTCTCGCCCTCGGCGCCGAGGTTCTTCATGTTGAACACGTCCCACTGGCGCAGGACCGGCTGCAGGACGTCGTCGATGTGCAGGCGCAGGTCGTAGATGCCCGCGTTGGCGATGGTCATGGCCTTGCGGGTGAAGCCCTCGATGCCGGTTCCCGGCATCTGGAAGGTGGTGACGACGTCGGTCACGGCACGCATCGTCTGGTCGGGGGCGAGCTGGAAGGCCGCGTTGAGCAGGTTGCGGTAGAAGAGCATGTGCAGGTTCTCGTCGGCGGCGATCCTGGCGAGCAGCCGCTCGCAGTTCGGGTCCTCGGAGGCCCTGCCGGTGTTGCGGTGCGAGATGCGGGTGGCGAGCTCCTGGAAGGAGACGTACGCCACCGAGGCGAGCACGCCCTCGTAGGAGTTGGTGAAGCCCTCGCTCATGTGCACCATCCGGGCCCGCTCCAGCGCGACCGGGTCGACCGCGCGGGTGACCGTCAGGTAGTCGCGGATGGCGGTGCCGTGGCGGCCCTCCTCGGCGGTCCAGCGGTGCACCCAGGTGCCCCACGCCGCGTCGCGACCCAGGGTCGTGGCGATCTCGTGGTGGTAGCTGGGGAGGTTGTCCTCGGTCAGCAGGTTGACGATGAGGGAGATGCGGGCTTCCTCGGGAATCTTGGTGTCGGTCTCGACCCAGGCGTCCCCGCCGTAGAGGCCGTCGTAGTTCCGTCCCTCCGACCAGGGGACGTACTCGTGCGGGAACCACTCCTTGGCCACCTTGTGGTGCCGGTCCAGTTCCCCCGCGACGACAGGCTCAAGCTCGAGCAGCAGCTCGGTCTCACTGAACTCTCGCATCAGGTTTTCTCCCTCGAAGACTACGCAACCGTAACCTACGTTAGCGTAGGTAAGACGTGATGGGTACGTGCCGCATGTCTCATTTACTCGCTCGTGGGCGATTCAAGGGAGCACCTTCGCCGTCAGCCGAGACCGATCGGCTGGCGAGGATGCCGGGTGCCGTCCGGACCCGGCCGGTGAGGACGGCGGGTGCCGTCCGGGCCCGGCTGGGCGGGGACCGTCATGCCCTGTTCCCGCACCGCGGACCGGTGACCGGCCACGCCGTCGCGGTGCCCCGGCCAGAGGGCGGCCAGGAGGATCAGCGCCATCTCGGAGAGCACCAGCAGCCGTTCCACCAGGCCGTAGTGGTCGGCGCCGTCGATCAGGTCCGAGACGAGCGAGCCCGGGTGGGCGGCCAGGAACCAGGCGAGGAACACCACCGACAGGACGGAGACCGTCGCCAGCGGCCCGTTTCCCGACCGGCGGCCGAGCATCCACCCCGCGCAGGGCAGCGCGGTGAAGACCACGGCCGCCGACCAGCGGTGGATCTCCCCGGCGATCGAGACGACGCCGGGCGCCGCGTCGGTGGGGAACGCGGCGGTGAGAAGGAGTCCCAGCGCCGCGGCCACGAACAGCGCGCGCGAGGCGGCACCGCGCACCGGCGCCACCCGGGCCAGCAGGTACGCGACCCAGAGACAGCCCATCGCCAGGGCGATCGTGCCGCCCACCATCGCCCAGGCGCTGTCGTCGCGCAGCGCGTAGTCGCTGATCAGGCCGTTCAACGGGTCCACCGTGTCGGCCGCGACCAGGTGCGCGTAGCCCATCGCGGCCAGGGCGAACAGCGGCCCGGCCACGCCGGGCCAGCGGGACGGCGGGCCCTCGTTCACCGCGCCACCCCCCGGTGTGCCGCTTCGGAGTTCATCGCGCCACCTCCCGGCGGACCGTCTCGAAGTCCGGTCCCATCTCCCGGCGGATCGTCTCGAACCTCATCGCGCGACCTCCTGGTAGATCCGCTCGAACCTGGCCAGGGAGGCCTGGTGGTCGTGGGTCAGCGCGATGGCGCGGCTCGCGGCGCCCATCGCGGCACGCGTCCCGGGGGAGGCGAGCAGGGCGCCCAGGTGCCGGGCCAGTTCCCGGACGTCGCCGGGCCGGAACAGGTGGCCGTTCTCGCCGGGCCGTACCAGGTGCGGCAGGGCCATCGCGTCCGCGGCGACGACCGGCAGGCCGCTGGCCATGGCCTCCAGCGTGGCGATGCTCTGCAGCTCCGCGACGCCCGGCATGGCGAAGACGTCACCGGCGGCGTACACCTGGGGCAGCGTCTCGTCGGGGACGAACCCGAGGAAGGACACCCGGTCCCCGACCCCGATCCGGTCGGCCAGCCTGGCGAGCGCGGCCCGCTGCCCGCCGGTTCCGGCCAGCGCGATCTGCGCGTCGGTGTGGACGAGCACGTGCGGCAGGGCCCGGACGAGCTCGTCCAGCCGCTTCTCCTCGTCCAGTCGGCCGACGAACACGATCGTGTCCCGGTCGGGCAGGCCGAAGGCCCTGCGGGCCCACGCCTTCGGCTCGGCGCGCGGCTGGAACCTCGCCAGGTCGATGCCGCAGGAGATGGGCTCCACCGGCGGGCCGAAACCCTTGCCCGTGAGCAGACCGGCGGCGATCTCGGTGGGCGTGGTGACGCGGTCGGCCTTGGAGAAGACGCGGTTGAAGTCCTTCCAGGCCAGCGCGCCCGCCCTCTCGCGGAGCCGGCCGGGGATGTGCGCGAACTGGAAGAGGTTGTCGGGCATGAAGTGGTTGGTTGCCACGACGGGAATGCCGGCGCGCCGGGAGGCGGAGATCGCCGCGCGGCCGACGACGAAGTGCGCCTGCACGTGGACCACGTCGGGGGCGATCCTGTCGATCAGCCGGTCCAGCCGGGTCGGCACCGTTACCCGCATGGTCGGGTGGACCAGCACCGGCGCCGAGCGCAGCCTGTGCACGGTCACCCCGTCCACGTGCTCGGTCCTGGACGGTCCCTCGTCCGAGGCGCACACCACGTGGACCTCGTTCCCCCGCTCGGCCAGGCCCTGGGCCAGCCGGTGGGCGAAGTAGGCGGCGCCGTTCACGTCCGGCGGGTAGGTGTCCGCCCCGATCAGCACCCGGCGGGCCCGGGTGGCGAGGAGGGCGGGGGCCCGCACGGGGGCGTACAGGGGGGCGGTGGCCGGCATGACCATCGGTGCTCCGTTCATCGTGCTGTCACATCAGGTGAGGGGGACATCGGGGTGGTACGGGCCAGCGCGACGGTTCCGGCGGCGGTGAGCGCGGCCGCCGCCAGCGCGGTGAGCGTGCTCGCCGCGCCGGTCGGCAGGGGCTCGCCGAGCAGGAGGGCACCGAAGGCGACGGCGGTGAGAGGGTCGGCCACCTGCAGGGCGGCGAACGCCACGCCGAAGTGGCCGACGGCGTAGGCGCGCTGGAGCAGCGCCAGCGCGATCACGGCGGGCATCGGGACGGCGAACAGGAACCACGGCTCCCAGTCGCCGTCGACCAGGACGCGGGTGAGCGTGGCGGTCGCGCCGTACAGCACGCCCGCGCCCGTGGCGAGCAGGCAGGCCCGTGCGGCGGGGGAGACCCGCCTGGCGAGGGTCCACAGCACCAGGGCGGCGGTGGCCGCCCCCGCGAGCAGGACCACCGCCTCCCCGGTGCTGAGGTGGGGGTTCCCGCCGTGCTCGGGCACGACCAGCACCAGGCCGATCAGCCCGATGGCGATCACCGCCGCCGAGGCCAGCTCACCGGGCCGCGGCCTGCGGCGTTGCAGGGCCGCGGCACACGGCAGGGCGAACAGGAGGCTGGCCACGCCCATCGGCTGCACCAGGGTGAGCGGGCCGTATTTCAGGGCGACGACGTGCAGGGCCGTGCCGCCCGCGATGGCCAGGCCGCCGAGCAGCCACCGGGGGCGCCTGGCCAGGTACCCGAGACCGGCGCGGGACGTGCTCGCCGCCTCGAACTGCTGCAGAGCGGCACCGAGTGCGAAGAACAGGGATCCCAGCAACGCCAGGCCGGCCGCCAGCACGGTCATGCACACTCCTTCCAAGCAGATGAAGACATGGCGAGATGACCGGATCGCCTCGGGGAGGCGTCCGTTGAGGGGTTCGGGGTGAACAGTCGAAGCGTCCCGTGCGGGAAGGTGCCGGAGCCATAGGGGTTCACCCTGACTTCGCAGGGAATTCCCCGAGATTCGCGTCGGGGCTGTTGACCTGCTGGCTTCTCTTATCGTAGTTTCTCGGGCATGGATCTCGTGGGCGCCTGGCGCCTGGTCGAGTGGCGGATCGCCGGTGCCGACGGGCGGGTCTCGCACCCCTTCGGCACGGACGCGGTGGGCCTGCTCTGCTACACCCCCGACGGCCACATGAGCGCGACGATCGCGCGGGCCGGGCGCGCCCCGCTGCCCGGCGTCGGCCCGCGGCAGGCGCCCCCGGAGGCGCTGGCCGAGGCGTTCACGTCGTTCTTCGCCTACGCGGGCCGCTACGAGGTCCGCGACGGCCACGTCGCCCATGACGTCGAGGTGGCGCTCAACCCGGCCTTCGCGGGCACCGTCCAGATCCGCGAGCTGAACGCCGACGGTGACCGGCTGGTCCTGGCGGCCGGTGAGGGCGGCCGGTGGCACACCCTGATCTGGAGGCGGTCGTGAACGTCGTGCCCCGTGCCGGGGTGCGGACCTCCTCGGGAACGGTCTCCTTCATCAGTCGCCGGAGGTGACCAGTTCCGCCTCCGGCGCGGAACGGCGGCGGAGGTGGCGGACGACCTCGACCACGACGGTGACCGCCAGGGCGATGCCGAGACCGAGCAGCAGGCCCTTGATCGGGTCGTGCTCGAAGGCCGCGCCGCCCACGTAGCCGATCATTCCCGAGTAGACCGCCCAGGTCACCGCGGCGAGGGCGTCGAAGAGGGCGAACGAGCGCCGGGGATAGGCGACCGCGCCCATGGTCAGGGTGCAGGCGGTCCGGCCGCCGGGAATGTAGCGGGCCACCACGAGGACCAGCCCGCCCCGCTCGGCCAGCGCCCGCTCCGCCCAGGCGAACGCCTTGCGGCTGCGCCTGCCGTTGCGCAGCCGGTCGTTGGTGGTACGCCCGATGGCGTACGAGATGTGGTCGCCCGCGAACGCGCCCAGCGCGGCCACCACGATCACCAGGAGCAGGTCGGGCGCGCCGGTGGCCGCGGCGAACACCCCGGCCGTGATGACGGACGTCTCCGCCGGGACCACGGGGAAGAAACCGTCGAGCATCGCCAGCGCGAACAGCGCCAGGTAGATCCATGGAGATGTCATCACATCGTGCAGGACGTCGAGGATGGCCTGTGTCACGTCGGGCTCCAGCCGGGGGGTTGCGAATGTCTCACGCAGCACGCTGACGGCCCGGTGATCCTCAGGGCATCCGGGAGGAACCCCGGTGTTCTCGGATCACATCCCTGAGATCACCGGGGGTCCGTCCCGCCGACTCCGGAAACCGGGGGGAGCCGGTCACATCGCTCGAACGGCCTGAGCCACCCCCTCCTGGAGGGGGAGACACGGCTCAGTTGAGCTGCCAGATGGCGAGATTCAGCGAGGCCGCGTACGTCACCCAGAGCAGGTAGGGCACCAGCAGCCAGGCGGCCGGGCGGCTGATCCGCCGGAACATGACGATGTTGAGCACGATCGCGAGCCAGAGGACGACGATCTCCGCGAACGCCAGGCCGTACTGGCCGGCGCCGAAGAACAGCGGTGTCCAGGCGGCGTTGAGGACCAGCTGGACCGCGTAGACGCCGAGCGCCGGTGTCAGGCCGCGCGCCGACCAGGCGAGCCAGCCGGACAGGGTGATCATGACGTACAGGACCGTCCAGGCCGGGCCGAACAGCCACTGCGGCGGTGCCCAGGGCGGCCGCTCCAGCGACAGGTACTCGCCGCCGGCGTCGACGGCCGACAGCGATCCCACCACCGCGACCAGCACGAGCGCGACGGCGAAGACAGGCAGCCCGGCCCAGCGTTTCGGTTGTTGCGCGATGACCATGGAAACCTCCCTGCCCCCCTCTTCGCGGATCTACCGCGCCGCGGTTTCCCTCGTACGGGGGCGCCGTATCCTCGCCGGGCCCGGTACGGGAGCTCCGGGGTTTCCCGGCGTAGGGTTCAGGGCGCGGGGGGCTCAGGCGGGCGGGGCGGCGATGGCCCGGGTGGCGACGGGGTCGTAGTGCAGGCGGCGCAGCATCCGGCGGAAGGCGTACAGGGAGAAGGCCACCGCCAGGCCGCTGATCGCGGCCACGGCCGTGGTGCGGACCAGCAGGTAGGTGCCGATCGACTCGTGCAGCAGGAGCCAGATGCTCACCGCGGAGTTGGCCAGCAGCACGAAGGCCCACAGCAGGGTGATACGCGCGAAGAACCGGCGGACCCGCTCGTGTTTCAGCACCGCCGAGGGCAGGTGGATGTAGTCGAGGGTCAGCTTCTGCACCAGCGGGCGGTTGAACCGCACCGAGGCGAGGAAGACCATGCTGATGCAGATCGTCCCGAGCTCCGGCTGGAGGAAGTAGATCACCGCGCTCCCGGTCCAGAACCCCAGCAGCGCCCGTACGGTGATCGCGATGACGGCGAGGATCATCGTGCCCGGCACGGGAATCCGTCGGATCAGCCGCCACCCCACCCCCGCGTACACCCAGGTGACCGCCGCGATCAGCGCGCCCTTCAGGCCGAGGAGGGCGAGCGCGGCGTAGAAGACGGCGAGGGGGGCGACGACGCCCTCCAGCAGCTTCGGTGCCGCCTGCCTGGCGAGGGCGGTGAGGCGGGGGAGGACGATGGGCTGGTGGCTCATGACGCTCCACGGGCTGGTGCGGTGGCAGGCGATGGGCGTTCACGCCTACCCCGGCATGACACGAGCATGTCAGGCCGTCGCGAGGGGTTGCGGAGAGGGTTGCTTCCGGCTGTTCACCGGCCACTCACCGTACCTGACGCCGTGCAGTGCTCTCGTGAAAACAACTCAATAACACTGCAATAACGGATGAGACAGGTGCGGATCATTACGATTCACAAAAAGGATCACTATGCCGGTAACGGTTGAGAAACGGGAGCTTTCCTGATCGGGTCCGGTCCGCGACCATGAGAGACATGGCAGTGCTGCGCACGCACGCGTCCCGCCGTTCCACCGAGGGTGTCGAGAATGTGGCCGCCCAGCTCGTCCGCTGGCCGGACCTGGCGCTGAAACGCACCCGGAAAGGGCTGGGATTCCGGGCCGGCGGCAGGGAGATCGTCAGGATGTCCGGCGATCACACCGCGGAGCTGCTCCTCACCAAACCCATGATCGACAAGTGGGCGCGGGTGCTCACCGACTGCCATCGGATCACCCCGGGCGCCGACGCCGGATGGGTGGCCATGTCCATCGAGGGCCGGGCCGACGCCGAGCTGTTCCTCTCGCTCGTCAGCGTCGCGATCAAGGTCAACCAGGGCCCGCGGTAACGGCGTCGGCCGAGGGCGGCGGCAGGCGTGTCATCCGGGGTTCGCGGTGGCCGGCGCCGGTCCGAAGTTGCGGTGAACGGGCGGCGGCGGTGGTGGGCGGCGTCAGCCGAGGGTCGCGGTGGCCAGCCTCGCCCCGAAGCCGATGAACAGCGCGCCCACGCCCGTCCGCAGCCCGGCCGACAGCCCGCGGCGGGCCCGGAACCGTCCGGCCAGGAACGTCCCGCCGAAGATCAGCGCCGACAGGTAGAGCACGCTGAACAGCTGGCAGATCGCGCCCAGGATCAGGAAGGACACCGCGGGGGTGCCGTAGGCGGGGTCCACGAACTGGATGAAGAACAAGACGAAGAACAGGATCGCCTTCGGGTTCATCAGGCTGACGATCAGGGCCTTGCGGAAGGGGTTCTCCGTGACCCGCTCCCGGCCGGGGGCCGCCTCCGCGGTCGCGCTCCCGGCGTCGGGCGAACGCCACGAGCGCCAGGCCGACCGGAGCATCTGGAACCCGATCCACGCGAGGTAGGCCGCACCGGCGTACTTGACGACGTTGAACAGGAGCGGCGTCGACTTCAGCAGGGAGGCGGCCCCCGCCGCCGCCAGCACCATCAGGACGGTGTCGCCGACGAAGACCCCCATCGCCCCCCGGTACCCCTGCCGCACCCCACGCTGGGCGGCGGTGCTGAGCACGTACAGCGAGTTCGGGCCGGGCAACAGGATGATGAAGAAGGCGCCGACCACGTAGGTCCAGATGTCGGTGATGCCGAAGAACACGTCGATACTCCAGGGGGCGTTACGGATGCGTCATTACCGTATCGCCTAAAGGTGCTTATCTCCCTTTCCGGGTTTTCCGGACGCCATGCGCCGTGTACCTCAGACGCCGCGCACCATGTCGCCCGGACGCCGCGGATCGCGTAGCCCGGATGTGGCGGATCATGCCATTCGGGCGCGACGAATCGTGCCTTTGGGGGGCACTCCCGGTCCGGACGGGAGTGGCGGGCGGGAGTGACGGACGGGAATGGAGAGCGGGGGAGGGCGGCGGGTGAGGGGTCGCCGTACCGTTCCTCCGCGCGCCCGGGGCGGGCGCCGGAACGCACCTGGGCGCGGCATCGGAGACTGACTTTTTTGGGCCTTGTGGCAAGGGTCTGTCAAGGCTACGATCGCGACAACTCTTAGGAAACTTTCCTAAAAGAAATGCCGACCGGGGGTGCCCGTGGCCCGTGCCTCCCCTCTGACCGATGTCCAGCTGCGAGAACTCGACGACGGCAGCCGTCACTGCTGAAGGTCCGACCGTCCGGACGCCTCACCCCCAGGTTCCACGTCCATGGGAGCGATCATGCGGCGCACCTTTTCCTTACTTGTCCTGACTGCGGCTGCAAGCCCTCACCGCGGCCTGCCCAGCCCCGCCACCCCCGTCTCCGGCGACACGTCCTTCCCCGCCATCGCGGCCCGTCCTCGAAGCGCCGGCACCGGATCCCATCGGCACCGCACGCCGGTCGGCGGTGTCCGGAGCGTGTGACGGCGGCCCAGGCGCCGGCGACCCGGTGACGACTCGCCGAACCCGGCGGTCTTCGGCGTCCCGCGCCGATCAACGGAACGCCCCCCCGGTCGGAGCCGTGCCCACCCCGCCGTACGGCCCGCGTCCACGTTCGCGCCCGCGCACCCCCCGCGTGGCGCGGGTCGTACGGTCACCCCCACGGAATGCATGAGGTCAACGTGAAATTACGTGCCATCGCTCGTTCTCTCGTCGCCCTGGCGGCCCTCGTCCTGGCGATGACGGTCGCGCTCCCGGCCCAGGCCGCCTCGGCGACCGCCGTCTTCACCAAGACCTCGGACTGGGGTACCGGTTTCGAGGGCAAGTACACGATCACCAATGGTGGTACGACGACCGTCAACGGCTGGTCGGTCGCCTTCGATCTGCCCTCGGGGGCGAACATCGGGTCCTTCTGGGACGCGTCGTTGAGTCGTAGCGGGCAGCGTTTCACCTTCACCAACGTCGGCTGGAACGGCACTTTGGCGCCCGGTGCGACCGCGAGTTTCGGTTTCAACGGCAGTCCGGGCGGCGTGACCCCGTCCAACTGCACCCTCAACGGCGCGGCGTGCGGCGGCGGTGGCGTCCCCGGCACCCCGGGCGCGCCCGGTACGCCGTCGGTCACCGGGACGACCAACTCCTCGATCTCGCTGTCGTGGGGTGCCTCCAGCGGCACCGTCACCGGCTACCGCGTCTACGAAGGCAGCACGCAGCGGGCCCAGGTCACCGGCACCAGCGCCACGATCGGCTCGCTGGGCACGTGTACCTCGCACACCTACACGGTCAAGGCCTACAACGCCCAGGGCGAGTCGGCGGCCGGCGGCGCGGTGAGCGCCACCACCACCGGCTGCAACAGCAGCGCCCCCGGCAAGCCGGGCGCGCTGTCGGCGACCGGCGGTGCGAACAGCGTCGCGTTGTCGTGGGGCGCGTCCTCGGGGACGGTGACGGGTTACCGGGTGTACGAGGGGTCCACGGTGAGGGCGACCGTGACCGGCACGAGCGCGACGGTGTCGGGGCTGGGCGTGTGCGAGGCGCACACCTACACGGTGGCGGCGTACAACTCGGCGGGCGAGGGCCAGAGGAGCGACCCGGCGAGCGCGACCACGAACGGCTGCACCGGCGGCGGCCCGCTGCCCAAGCACTTCCTCACCGGCTACTGGCACAACTTCGACAACCCGGCCGTCGAGCTGCGGCTGTCGGCGGTGCCCAACGAGTACGACCTGGTCGCGGTCTCCTTCGGCGAGGCCACCGCCACCCCCGGTGAGGTCGTCTTCGGCGTCGACCCGGGCCTGTCCGCCTCCCTCGGCGGCTACACCGACGCCCAGTTCAGGGCCGACGTGCAGACCCTCCACTCCCGCGGCAAGAAGGTCATCCTCTCGGTCGGCGGCGAGGCGGGCCGCGTGCAGGTGGCCAGCGCCGCCGCCGCGACCAAGTTCGCCGACACCGTCTACGCCCTGATGCAGAGCTACGGCTTCGACGGCGTCGACATCGACCTGGAGAACGGGCTCAACTCCACCTACATGGGCCAGGCGCTCCGATCGCTGCGGGCCAAGGCGGGCGCGAACCTGATCATCACGATGGCGCCGCAGACCATCGACATGCAGTCCACCGGCGGCGAGTACTTCAAGCTGGCGCTGGCCATCAAGGACATCCTCACCGTCGTCCACACCCAGTTCTACAACTCCGGCTCCATGCTCGGCTGCGACCAGATGGCCGCCTACTCGCAGGGCTCGGTCAACTTCATGACCGCGCTGGCCTGCATCCAGCTGGAGAACGGCCTCCGCCCCGACCAGGTGGCGCTCGGCCTGCCCGCCGGACCCGGCGCGGCGGGCGGCGGGATCGTCGCCCCCGCCCTGGTGAACCAGGCCCTGACCTGCCTGGCCACCAGGACCGGCTGCGGAAGCTTCGTGCCGCCGCGCACCTACCCCGGCATCCGTGGCGCGATGACCTGGTCCATCAACTGGGACGCCAGCAACAACTGGAACTTCTCCAGGACCGTCAAGCCGCACCTGGCGACCCTGCCCTAGCACCCGGAACCTCCTCACCTTCCGCCCCCGGACCCCCGACCTCCCGATCTCCGGACCTGCCCGGCACCGCGCGACCCACGACCGGGCCGGGCGGGCCCCGGATCCCGTACCTCGAACACCTCGCCTCTTTCGACCCCCGGCACCTCGCACCCCCAACACCTCGCACCCCCCAACCGAGGAAGAGCCATGAGATTTCGACGAACGCTGACCGCGGTCCTGGCCGCGCTCGGCATGTCAATCGGCCTGTCACTGGTCGCGACCCCCGCGTTCGCGGCGCCCCCCACCGCCGTCTTCACCAAGGTCTCCGACTGGGGTACCGGTTTCGAGGGCAAGTACACGATCACCAATGGTGGTACGACGACCGTCAACGGCTGGTCGGTCGCCTTCGATCTGCCCTCGGGGGCGAACATCGGGTCCTTCTGGGACGCGTCGTTGAGTCGTAGCGGGCAGCGTTTCACCTTCACCAACGTCGGCTGGAACGGCACTTTGGCGCCCGGTGCGACCGCGAGTTTCGGTTTCAACGGCAGTCCGGGCGGCGTGACCCCGTCCAACTGCACCCTCAACGGCGCGGCGTGCGGCGGCGGTGGCGTCCCCGGCACCCCGGGCGCGCCCGGTACGCCGTCGGTCACCGGGACGACCAACTCCTCGATCTCGCTGTCGTGGGGTGCCTCCAGCGGCACCGTCACCGGCTACCGCGTCTACGAAGGCAGCACGCAGCGGGCCCAGGTCACCGGCACCAGCGCCACGATCGGCTCGCTGGGCACGTGTACCTCGCACACCTACACGGTCAAGGCCTACAACGCCCAGGGCGAGTCGGCGGCCGGCGGCGCGGTGAGCGCCACCACCACCGGCTGCACCGACCCGCAGCCGCCCGGCAAGATGCCCGGAGCCCCGTATCTCTACATGGGCTGGGGCAGCCCGCCCAACCCCGCCACCGTGATGAGCGCCACCGGCGTGAAGTCCTTCACCATGGCGTTCATCCTGTCCAGCGGCGGCTGCAACCCCGCCTGGGACGGCAACCGGCCACTGACCGGCGGCACCGACCAGGCCGCGATCAACCAGATCAAGGCCGCGGGCGGCAGCGTGCAGATCTCCTTCGGCGGCTGGTCGGGCAACAAGCTCGGCCCGAACTGCTCCACCCCGGCCGCCTTCGCCGGAGCCGTGCAGCAGGTCATCAACGCCGTCGGCCCCGCGGTCGTCGACTTCGACATCGAGAACACCGACGAGTTCGAGAACTACACCGTCCAGGACCGCATCCTCAACGGCCTGAAGATCGTCAAGCAGAACAACCCGAACGTCAAGATCGCCGTCACCTTCGGCACCGGGATCAACGGCCCGAGCTCGACCGGTGTCCGCCTGATCAACCAGGCCAGGGCGCTCAACGTCCCGATCGACAACTACACGATCATGCCGTTCAACTTCGGCGCCTCCAACATCTACAACGCCACCGTCAGCTCCGCCGAGGGCCTGAAGAACGCGCTCAAGGCCGCCAACGGCTGGACCGACGCGCAGGCGTACGCCCGGATGGGCATCTCCGGCATGAACGGCCTGTCCGACCAGCAGGAGCTGACCACCGTGGCGGCCTGGACCCAGATCCGCGACTGGGCCAGGTCCAAGGGCCTGACCCGCTTCGCCTACTGGGCGGTCAACCGCGACCGTCCCTGCCCGGGCGGCGGCGTGACCTCCACCTGCAGCGGGATCGCCCAGAACGACTGGGACTTCACCCGCGTCACCGCCGGCTTCTGAACCGGCACGACCCGCACGACCCGTACGGCCGGCACGACCCGTACGGCCCGCACCCCGCCCGGGGTGCGGGCCGTATCCCACGACACCCTCCTAAAGATCTTTGCGGGGTAAATCGGATGTACCTCAGGAAACTCGCCGTGGCCGCCGTACTGGCGCTCAGCGGGACGATGCTGGCCGCGACACCGGCCCACGCGGCCAACATCGCGACGAACCCGGGCTTCGAGAACGGGCTGAGCGGGTGGACCTGCTCCGCCTCCTCGGGCGCCACGACCGTCTCCTCACCCGTACACGGCGGGACCGGGGCCCTGCAGGCGACACCGGCGGGGAACGACACCGCCCGCTGTCAGCAGACGGTCAGTGTCAGGCCGTCCTCGGCCTACACCCTGTCTGCCTGGGTCAGGGGCGGCTACGTCTTCCTCGGCGCGACCGGAACCGGCGGGACCGACCCCAGCACGTGGACGTCCTCGCCGTCGTCCTACGCCCAGCTGTCGACCTCGTTCACCACCGGCGCCTCGACCACCTCGGTGACGATCCACGTCAACGGCTGGTACGGCCAGGGCGTCTACCAGGCCGACGACGTCGTCCTCGACGGAGCGCCGGGGCAGGGGCAGCCCCCCGCGGCGCCCACCGGGCTCACCGGCACCGGCAACGCCACCACCGCCTCGCTGAGCTGGACCGCCTCCTCGGGCGCGACCGGCTACAACGTCTACCGCGACGGCACCAGGGTCGGCACCGCCACCGGGACCACCTTCTCCGAGACCCCCGGTACCGGCACCCACTCGTACCAGGTGAGCGCGACGAACGCCTCGGGCGAGTCGGCGAGGTCCGGCGCGGTCTCCGTGACGGTCGGCAACGATCAGCCACCGCCCCCGTCCGTACCGTCGGGGCTGGCCGCCACCGTCAGCGGCACGAGCGTCTCGCTGAGGTGGAACGCCTCCTCGGGCGCGACCTCCTACAACGTCTACCGCAACGGGACGAGGGTCGGCACCCCCACCGCGACCTCCTACACCGACACCCCGGGCGCGGGGACGCACGGCTACCAGGTGAGCGCCTCCAACTCCGCCGGTGAGTCGGCGAGGTCCGGCGCGGTCTCCGCGACCGTCACCGGCACGCCCCCCGGCAACCTGCCCAAGCGGGTGCTGGTCGGCTACCTGCACGCCTCCTTCGCCAACGGCTCCGGCTACATCCGGATGGCGGACGTGCCCAACGAGTGGAACGTCATCAACCTGTCCTTCGGAGAGCCCACCTCGGTGACCTCCGGGGACATCCGCTTCACCCGGTGCCCGGTCGCCGAGTGCCCCAACGTCGAGTCCGAGGCCGAGTTCATCGCCGGGATCCGGGCCAAGCAGGCACTCGGCAAGAAGGTGCTGATCTCGATCGGCGGCCAGAACGGCCAGGTCCAGCTGAGCACCACGGCCGCGCGCGACACGTTCGTCCAGTCGGTGGGCGCCATCATCGACAAGTACGGCCTCGACGGGCTGGACATCGACTTCGAGGGCCATTCCCTCTATCTCGACAACGGCGACACCAACCTGTCCGCCCCCACCACCCCGGTCATCGTCAACCTGATCTCCGCGCTCAGGACCCTCAAGGCCAGGTACGGCGCCAGGTTCGTGCTGACCATGGCCCCCGAGACGTTCTTCGTCCAGCTGAGCTACCAGTTCTACGGCCCGGGCCCCAACGGCTCCGCCGACCGGCGGGCCGCCTCGTATCTCCCCGTCATCCACGCGATGCGCGACGACCTGACCCTGCTGCACGTCCAGGACTACAACTCCGGACCGATCATGGGGCTGGACAACCAGTACCACACCATGGGCGGCCACGACTTCCACGTCGCCATGACCGACATGCTGCTCGCCGGCTTCCCCGTCGCGGGCAACCCGAACAACGTCTTCCCCGCCCTGCGCCAGGACCAGGTCGCCATCGGCCTGCCCGCCGCCCCGTTCGCGGGTAACGGTTTCACCACGGTCGCCGAGGTCCAGAAGGCCTTCGACTGCCTGGCCAAGGGGACCGGCTGCGGGTCGTACCGGCCGAGAGGGGTCTACCCGAACCTCCGCGGCCTGATGACCTGGTCGATCAACTGGGACAGGTACAACGCCTTCGAGTTCTCCCGCAGCCACCGGGCCTATCTCGACGGCCTGGGCTGAAAGCCCCTCGCCGCCGGGGGAGACGGACTTCCGGCGGCGAGGTTCCACCCTCCGCGCCTCCTCACGGCCGCGGGTGTCCGGCGTCCCGAAGCGGTCGCCCGCCGTGACGGCCCGGATTCCGGAGGCCGGGAAAACTGGCAGAGTGGTCTCGGTTTGGAGATCCGGGTGGCTGGTTGGTCGCCAGGTCCGGCAGGCTAGGGGCCGTCATGGACTACGCAATTCTCACGGGGTTCGTCCTCGTTCTCGGTGTCGTGCTCGCCCTGGTCGCGCAGTGGAAGGGCTGGAGGCCCTCGCTGCTGGTCGTGCTGGGGGTCGGAATCGCCTTCCGGGTGCTCATCATGGCCACCTCGGCGGTGGACACCTGGCAACCGGTCGACTTCATCAACAGCTTCAAGCCCGCCGGCGAGGCGGTCCTGAACCGCGAGGACCCCGTTCTGGGCAGCTCGGGAGGCTGGCACTTCCTGCCGACCATCCCCTACGTCTACGGCCTCCTGCTCTGGCTGGGCATCCCCTGGGAGATCGGCGGCCGCCTGGTCACCGTGGTCGCCGACATCGTGCTGATCCCGCTGGTCGGCAAGCTCGCCGGTGGGCCCAAGGCGTCGCTGCGCGCCTTCCAGTACGCCTGCAACCCGCTCGCCATCCTCGTCGCCTCCGTCCACGGCCAGGTCGAGCCGGTCGCCCTGGTCTTCGGCGTCGCCGCCTTCGTCGTGGCCCGAGGTCCCGGCGATCCCCACCGGCCGGGCATGACCACCGACCCGCTCTCGCTGGTACGGCAGAGCGTCGCGCTGCACGGCCTCGCCGGCGCCGTACGGCACGCCTTCGGCCCCGAGGGGATGTTCCGCGGGGCGCTCACCCCGCGCCAGGGCGACCGGCAGTCCCTGCGCCGCGCCCTGCTCGCGGGACTGCTGATGGGACTGGCGCTGTGCGCCAAGAGCTGGCCGATCTGGCTCATTCCCGGCATGCTCCTGCTGCTGCCCACCTTCCGCGCCCGCGCCGTGGCGTTCGTGGCCACGGGCATCGCACCGGTCTTCTTCCTGGTCACCCTGCCGATCTTCGCCGGCACCTCGCTGAGCCAGATCCCCGAGGTCATCCGGGTGATCCAGGACGTCCGCCCGATCGTCGGACAGTGGGGCTGGACCGCCGTCGGCATGCACGGCATCAACGACCTGCACCAGGGGTTCGCCACGTTCGGCACCCGCCTGATCTACGTCACCATGCTGGCGGTGGCCTTCGTGTGGCGCCGCGCCGACCCGATCGACCTCACCACGGCGCTGCTGCTCGCCTTCATGGTCGTCACCCCCAGGCTCGGCGCGCAGTATCTCCTGTGGTTCATGCCGTTCCTGATCGCCCGTCCCACCCGCTTCGCGTGGCCGGCGATCATCGGCGTCTCCCTGTGGGCGGGCTACGGCTACCTCTACATGACGCAGTTCGACTCCGCTACCTGGCGAAGTCTCCACATCGTCTGGTCGCAGTCCTCCATCGTGCTGCTGCCGATCCTGGCGCTCGCCATGCCGTGGGGGCGCCGCGTCCCCCGCGCGCCCGTCGCCTCCCCCGAGGGGCCACCCCCCTCGGCACCCGTCCCGGCGTCCGCCTGACGTCTCGCGGCGCCCGGATCCCGACGCCCGCCTGAACGGCGCCGGTCCTTCCCGCCCGGCCCTCGGCCCCGTGGTCCGTCCGGGTCGCCCGCTCCCGAGCACGCCCGCCCCGTCACCGCCGCGTGACGGGGCGGCGGGGCGGCCCGGAAGGCTGGTAAATTCCGGTTCCGTGACGAGTACCGTGGAAATCCTGCGTTACACCGCTTTCACCCACGACCCCGAGGGGGGAAACCCCGCCGGGATCGTCCTCGACGCGGCCGGGCTCTCCGACGCGGAGATGCTGGCCGTCGCCGCCGAGGTCGGATACTCCGAGACGGCGTTCGTGACCGCACGCGACGACGAGCGACGCGCCTTCCGGGTCCGATACTTCGCCCCCTCGGCGGAGGTGGCGTTCTGCGGGCACGCCACGATCGCCACCTCGGTGGTGCTGGCCGAACGTCTCGGGACCGGGCGCCTGACGTTCGACACCAACGCGGGCGAGATCGTCGTCGACACCGAGATCGCCGACGACGCGCTCCGGGCCACGCTCACCAGCGTCCCCACGCACTCACGGCCCGTCGCGGAGGACGCGCTGGAGGAGGCCCTCGCCGCCCTCGGCTGGTCCCACGACGATCTCGACCCGGCCTTCCCTCCGCACGTCGCCTTCGGCGGCGTGGAGCATCTCGTGGTCGCGGCCTCCTCGCGCGAACGCCTGGCCGGCCTCGACTACGACTACGAGCGGCTGAAGGCGCTGATGACCCGCGAAGGCTGGACGACGGTGAACCTGTTCTGGCGGGAGAGCGACGAGCGGTTCCACGCCCGCAACCCGTTCCCGGTCGGGGGCGTCGTGGAAGACCCCGCCACCGGGGCCGCCGCCGCGGCCTTCGGCGGTTACCTGCGTGTTCTCGGGAACGGTTCCTCGGAGTTCACGGTCATCCAGGGGGTGGACATGGGGCGGCCCAGCACGCTGAAGGTCTCGATCGCCTCCCCGGACGGCCGGAGCCGGGTGAGCGGCGGAGCGGTCGCGCTGGAGACCGCCTGACCCGCACCGGTCCGGTCAGGTGGTCCCGTCGCCGGGCTGGTCGAGCAACCGGCTCAGGGGCACCCCCGCCAGCCGCCGTACCTCGTTCGCCATGTGCGCCTGGTCGGCGTACCCGCTGACCGCGGCGACCTCGGCCGCCGTGACGCCGCGCCTGGCCAGCCGCAGTGCCCGCTGGAACCTGACCACCCGCTGCAGCACCTTCGGGCCGTACCCGAAGGACCGCAGGGACCGGCGCAGGAGCTGTCGCTCGCCGAACCCCAGGTCCCAGGCCACCTCCCTGACGCTCCGGCCCGCCCGCAGTGCCTCGGCGATCGCGGGCGCGGCCGGGTCGGGGCCGGGCGCCGCGCGCAGCCGTACGGCCAGCGCCCGCTGTACGACGTCGGAGAACGGCTCCGGCCGCCGGACCCCGGCCGGCCCGCTGGACGGCTCCGGCTCGGCCTGCGCGGTGAGCGGTTCCAGCTCGGACAGCTCCGCGAACGGCCCCAGGTCGGACAGCGGCACCCGCAGGTCGCGCAGCCTGTCGAGCGGCACGCCGAACAGCTCGCCCACCGCGCCGGGCCTGAACCGGATCCCCGTGTAGTGGTTACCCGGCGTCATCCGGACGGATTTCGGGCCCGTGTCGGGTCCCGCGACAAGCGCACCTTCCGGTCCCCAGATCAGATCCACGCAGCCGTCGGGCACGACCAGCTGCGTCATGACGAAGGTCGCCTCGTTGCTCCACACGCAGGCCACCCGCCCGGCGAGGCGGGAGTCCGGCGCCCACTCGCGATACATGACCTCAGGGTACGGGCGAAGGAGGAACCTTCTCCTGCCCCCCGCCCGGCTTCTTCCCCACGCCGGGTCGCCCGTCGTCGGGCACGTCCCCGGAGACGAGAGCGGCGGCCCAGTCACCGTCGGGATCGCTGTCGATCAGCAGCGCCCGGGTCAGCAGGCTGAGCGGGATGGCCAGCAGCGCGCCCAGAGGGCCGAGCAGGAACGTCCACAGGATGAGCGAGAGGAAGGTCACGGTGGTGGAGAGGCCGACGGCGTCACCGAGGAACTTCGGCTGGATCAGCGACTGCACCACGAAGTTGATCAATATGTAGGCGGCGATCACGAAGATCATGGTTTTCGGCCCGCCCTCCAGAAGACCGAGCAGGGCGGGCGGGATCAGTCCCAGGATGAACCCGACGTTGGGGATGTAGTTCGTGATCAGTGCCAGTACTCCCCAGAGGAGGGGGAGCGGCACACCGAGGATCCAGAGCGCGGCCACGTCCAGTGCGGAGCAGATCAGCCCGAACCCCGTCGAGACCAGGAGATAACGGCGGGTCTTGTGACCGAAGTTGCTGAGCGCCTCGATGAGCAGGGGCCTGCGCGCCGTTCCCATGGCGAGGATCCTGGAGAAGGCCTGAGCGTCCAGGCACATGGCCAGGAGCAGGACGATGACGAGGACCAGGCCGGAGAACACGCCCAGCAGTCCTGAGACGAATCCCTGCGCGAGCGCGAAGATCTTGCCGGGGTCGAAGGAGTTGATCGCCTCGTTCATCTGCTGGGTGCCGATGCCGAGCCTGGCCGCCTGCTGTTGCGCCTCCGCGACGAGCTGGTTGAACTGCGCGTCGTAGGTGGGTGCGAGGGCCG
The DNA here is from genome assembly GCF_051918945.1 of Streptosporangium sp. LJ11. Classification (NCBI taxonomy): domain Bacteria; kingdom Bacillati; phylum Actinomycetota; class Actinomycetes; order Streptosporangiales; family Streptosporangiaceae; genus Streptosporangium; species Streptosporangium sp. LJ11. The sequence goes on along the minus strand of NZ_JBPXMB010000044.1, from coordinate 713 downwards.
CCATCTGCGCGACCGCCACGGTCAGGATCGCCACCATGCCCAGGAGCACCAGCAGCACGATCGCGAGGGGGATCGCCACCAGCGTCCACCCGGGAGCCCCACGTTCGCGAAGCCATGTTCTTACCGGGGATACCGCCAGGACCAGAACCAGGGCCAGCAACACCGGCCCGATGATCGACCCGATCTCCCTGATCCCCGCCAGGGTGACCACGGCGCCCGCGGCGCAGAGGAGCACGACGAGCGCCCTGGGCAACACTCTTTGGTCCGTCATGACGGATCTCTACCCAGCGGGTGGGAAACACGTCATGGCAGGGCGCGCTCTTCGATTTGACGGAGCTCGGCGGCGTACATAGAGTTCACAGGCCCGAGGGGGTCGGCGGAGATCGCCAGAGCCTCGGGACCCTCCTTCTGATCACCTCCTTCGTCGGGGCGCATGCGTCACGCCGAAGTCCGGTTGGACAACGACCGGATGTTGGAGTAAGTTAGAGGGGTTGCCCTGGAAACGGGGCAGTCGCAATCCTAGCGGGTTCGACGGGTTCGAGTCGAGCGTCGGAAATCCGACAGTTTGACACGAAACCGACACTCCTGATAAGATAGTGACACGAAATGGAACGCCCCGGAGTTCTGCCGGACCACTTGGTCGGGTCAGGGTGATGGTGTACGCGTCCGTTTCTTGAGAACTCAACAGTGTGTTAAAAGCCAGTGCATGAAGC
>NZ_JBPXMB010000043.1:0-57678 GCF_051918945.1 Streptosporangium sp. LJ11 | reverse complement strand
AGGGGCAACCTGAGCCCCACCCTCAAGAACCAGAACGCCTCGCACCAGTTCCTGGGCTCCACGCCGCCGCCGTCGTCGACGCGCGTCAACATGACGTACGCGCTGTACAAGGCCGGCGGCGGCCACATCAGCAGCGGCTTCGACGGCTACAAGAACACGCCCGGCCGGCATGAGGGCATCGACTTCGCCCGCGGGGTGGGCGCGGATGTCCATGCCCTGGTGAGCGGCCAGATCATCAACCTCGCGCGCGGGAGCAACGGCCGCTCGGGGCTCTCCACGATCGCCGTCTACAACGCCTCGCTGAACAAGACGATCATCTACCTGCACTCCGCCCCGAAGTCCTCCCTGCGCGTGGGCCAGCAGATCTCGCGAGGCCAGCTCATCGCCGACGAGGCGTGGCGCGGGGTGTCGAGCAGTTCATCCGCACACACCCACGTCGAGATGCGCCCCGGACGGCAGACGCGCGCCGCCAAGAGCGTCGACGACCCGACGCTGAGCAACCCGAACCCGCACTCGTTCTGGAACTCCCAGGGCTACAACATCCGATGACGCACCGCGATCTTCGATGAGGAGGAGGACGCCCCCGCCTCCCCGCCGTGCGACGCACGGCGGGGAGGCGGGCGTCAGTCGACGATGACCTGGAAGTTGAGCGGCCGGCCTCCGGGGAACGCGACCCGTCCCGAGCCGTCCATCATCTTGAACCGCACATAGCAGAAGCCCGGGTTCTTCGGCGCGGTGATGTCGGTCCGGATGTCGACCATCCTCCCGGGGCGCGTGTCCTTGATCGGTACGTCGGAGACGGTCCGGCATTCGTCGGGTCGCTGGGGGTCGAGACGATGCAGTGAATATCCCTTCCAGGGCACGGTCCCGGCGTTCTTGAGCCGCCACACCTTGGTCGTGGTCTGGCCGGGGTCGACGCGCGTGCAGTCGGGGAGCGTGATGTCCCCGACGAACACCGCCGAATCACCCTTGTGCGCGGGCGGGCCCCACGGCGGGTTGGTCGGGCTCACCGGGCAGTCGGCCGCCGACGGCGAGTCCTTCGACGGGCTGCTGGACGGGCTGCCGGACGGGTTCGGGCTGTGCCCGTCGGTCCCGGAGCCGCGATTGACGGTGGCCGTGATCAGGACCGCCGTCCCCATACCGACGGCCGCCGCCGCGAGCGCGGCCGCGGCCAGGTGGGTCAGCCGGAATCGCCCTCGGCCCTCCGGCGCGGGGTGGGTCAGCCGGAGGTCGCCCCTGATCTCGCCGGGCGGTGGCGGCGGCGCGGGTGCCGAGGTCTCATCAGCCGGCCGTGGCGCCTGCGACCCGATGGCGACGTGCACGGTGCGGCTTCCCGCGGGGTCCGGGGCGGAGGCCCCGAGTCCACCGGGCGGGACGGCCACCGAGGTGCCCGCGCGGACTGAGGGATCTCCGGCGCTCGCCGATCTGACCGCCAGGTTCGCCCTCTCCCAGCGTTCGCGGTACGCGGCCGGGTCCGCGCCGCACGCCTTGGCGAACTCGACGGTGGTCTCCCAGCTCGGAAGCCGGTTCCCCTTCGTGGCTTCGTGCAACGTCGTGTGCGATATCGCCCCCGACCGGCCAGACATCTCCCGAAAAGGTGGGTTGCCGACCGATTTGCGAAGTTCTCGCAGAGCCGCCGCGAAGTCCTCGATCGTCTCCGTTCGTGCCGCCATGTCGTCCACCGGGTGAAGCTAACAGCGCCCACGGTGTTTACTCAAGCTCGAACCCGCAGTGGCGGGGGAAGTAAGGCGGCCGGTACCGCCGGGCCGATCCCGTACGGCGAGTGCCGCCCGAGAGGCGCGCCGCGGCCTTCCCGGGCGTCACCTGGAGGCAGGACCACGTTGTTCGTCCCGGAGGACGGGGTCCCGGAAGAGGAGGGCCAGGCTCGCCACGTGCAGGAGGAAAACAGCGGTGCCCGCGGTCGATATCGCGTGCCGGTTCCACCAGGGTGCTTCGACCTCGGTGGCCACGTAATTGTGGAAAAGGCTCGTGTCGCTGTAATGCAGGGCGGACTCCAGCAGGGCCAGCGCGTAGGGCAGTCCGAGGACCCCGGCCACCAGGCCGGCCCATATCCGTGCGCGCCCGTGGCCGAACAGCAGGATCAGGCCGCCCACCACGACGGGGACGGCCGGGATCGCGAGGTGTTCGGCGTGGGCAACCATGACACTCCGTGACCGTCGGTCAGCAGAAGGAGACCCTGCACCTGCGCGACCGCGGCGACCACGAGCAGGACGCCACGGAGAGGGGAGTACCAGCCGGGCTGACGCAGATTGACGATGTGCGGCGATTCCCCCCTGCCGGTCACGACCATGTGGGTGGACAACTGCTCGAGGTGGACCGGCCAGAGCGCGGCCACGTAAACGGCGGTCAGTCCGGCGGCCACCGCGAGGAGGAGCGTGGGCCGGCGTGCGCCGCGCCGTACCTTCAACGCGATCACGCCGAAAGCGGCGGTGGTCACCGCGGCGAACACGCCGAGCCCGAGTAGCCGGTCACGGAAGCTCATGCCGGATAGGCTCGCCGCGGAGCGCCACATCGCCGCCGAGATCTCGCTCGGGTCCTCGTAGTACGGCAGGGTGAGCGAGCTCTGCGCGTAGGCGAGCAGCGCGATGAGTACCATCACGGTTCCGGTCAGGGCCGGAGAAAGGATCAGAACGATCGCGATTCTGATCCTGTGGGGGACGACCTCCATGTGATCTTTGACGTGACGGAGCTCACTCGTCGTTCCCGCGCCGACGAATCGCCGCGAGGTGACCTCCTGCCTCGTCCGTCTCGTGGTGTTCGTCGATCCCGTAGGGTTTCCCGGCGGTCTCGCGGGAGCTTCCGCACCCCGCCCGCTCCGGCATTTCGCGTCCACCGGCGGGCGGGCGGATGATAAGCGCAGGCCAGGGCGTTCTATGGGGCTGTGTGCCGCCGGGGTGCGGCGGCGTCATCACTATTCGCATGCGGACTCACGGGAGGCGGCGTGTCCACGTACCGAGTTCATCGCTCAGGTGGTTTGCAAGATGAGCCCGCGGTGACCGAAGGTCTGCGCTGGGAGCTGCTCGGACCGGTCAGGGCGTGGCGCGGGGAGGTCGAGATCGGCCTCGGCGCCCCTCAGCAGCGTGCGCTCCTCGGCGTCCTGCTGCTGCGCGAGGGCGCGGTGACGTCGCAGGACCAGTTGATCTCGGCGATCTGGGGTGAGGAGCCGCCGTCCGCCGCGGCGGGGATGATCCGGTCCTATGTCTCGCGGCTTCGCAGGGTCCTGGAAGACGGTTCGACGGCCGTGGTGATCGAGTCCGTGGCCGGTGGCTACGCGTTGCCGGTGACGGCCGGGACCCTCGATCTCGCCGACTTCCAGCGGCGGATCAGGGCCGCCTACGACGCCCGGCGGATCGGTGACCACGAGACCGAGGCGACCGAGCTGCGCGCCGCCCTCGGGCTCTGGAAGGGCACCCCGCTGGCCGGCGTACCGGGCGGGTACCTCGAGAACGAGCGCACCCGGCTGATCGAACTCCGGTTCGCGGCGATCGAGGACCTGGCCGCCGCCGACCTCCGGCTGGGCCGGCACGCCGAGGCCGGGCCCTCGCTGGCGTCGATGGTGGTCGAACAGCCCCTGCGGGAACGGCCCCGCGAACTGCTCATGCTGGCGTTGTACCGGTCGGGGCGGAAGGCGGACGCGCTCGCGCTGTTCCAGGAGACGCAGCGGTTGCTGGCCGACGAGCTGGGCCTCGATCCGGGGCCGGGGCTGCGGGAGATGCAGCGGCGCATCCTGGCTTCGGACCCCTCGCTGGACACCCCGAGGCGGGACGGGCCGGCGGTGGCCGGATCACGGCACGCCGGGGCCGGGGCGGTCGAGACTTCCAGATCACTGCCGCCGGACCTGCCGGAGTTCACCGGAAGGTCCGGCGAGGTGCGCCGGCTGGCCGGGATGCTGGAGGCTTCCGACACGCAGGTGCCGGTGATCGGTATCGCCGGGCTTCCCGGCATCGGCAAGACCACTTTGGCGGTCCACCTCGGGCACAGGCTGGCCGGCGAGTTCCCGGACGGCCAGTTCTTCGTCGACCTGGGCGCGTCGGGGGACCCTCTCGCGGTCCTGCTGCGCGCGGCCGGGGTCGAGGCACCCCCGGAGTCCTCCGGTGAGCGTGCCGCGCTCTGGCGGTCGCTGACCATCGGCCGCCGGTCGCTGGTGGTGCTGGACGACGCGCGCGACGCGGACCAGGTGCGGCCGCTCCTGCCCGGCGCAGGCGGGGCGGCGGTCGTCATCACCGCCCAGCGGTGGCTGTTCGGGCTGTCCCACGCGCGCTGGACCAAGCTCGACCCGTTCTCGGAGCCGGAGGCACGCGCGTTGCTGGAGCGGATGCTGGGCGCGGCACGGATCCGGGCGGAACCCGGCGAGGCCCGTCGCCTGTACGAGTTCACCGCGGGACTGCCGCAGGTGGTCCACACGGTCGGGGCCCGCCTGGCGTCGCGGCCGGACTGGAGCCTGGCGACCGCGGTGAGAAGGCTGGGTGTCCGCGGTCACCACCCGGAGTGGGGGTTCGAGGAGTGCGGGGCGATCGAGGGCAGGTACGAGTCCGCGGTGCGCGCCCTGCCCAGGAACCAGGTCCGGGCGCTCCGGCTCCTGGCCGTGCCACAGGCGGCCGACTTCTCGCTGAGCGCGGCGACGGCCGTGCTCGATCTGGCGCCGCACAAGACCGAGAGCCTGCTGGAGTCGCTCGCCGATGTTCACCTCGTGGAGACCGCCGGCGAGCGCTACCGCTTCCACAACCCGATTCGCAAGTACGCCCGCTCCCGGGCGTTGCTCGAGGAGGGCGAGGCCGCCTGCCACGCCGCGCTGGCCAGACTGACGCGGTTCTACGCGGCCACGCTGCGCAACGCCCTGCTGGCCACCGACCCCGGCCTCGTCCCCGGCCTCTCCCCCGGCCTCGCCCCCGAAGAGGCCGGGGGAGAGGCCGGGCTGGAGTTCGACGGTGCCGGGACGGCCCGGGCCTGGATGCGGGACGAGTGGGAGAACCTGCGGGAGACCGCCGCGCAGGTCGCCGGGATCGGCGAGGCGCCGGCACGGTGGCTGGCCGACATGATCGGTCGGGCGGGCCTGGGAGAGCCCGGCCGCCGTCAAGCCGGGTAGGCGGGTTCCGCCTGCGGGGAGGGGGCGGCCGCCCCTGCACAAAACGTGAACAAAAAATGCACGCCGAGGTACCAGGCTCAGAGCCGGCGCGGAATCTCCGTCGCCGGTGCGGGACGCCCGCGCGCAACCTCTGAGAGGACCTCATGCCCAAGATCGCGATCATCATCGGAAGCACCCGTCCTGGCCGTGTCGGCGAGGCCGTGGCCAGGTGGGTGCTCGACATCGCCGGACGGCGCGGTGACGCCGAGTTCGAGCTGGTCGACATCGCCGATTTCAAGCTGCCGCACCTGGACGAGGAGCTCCCGCCGGCGGCCGGTCGCTACAGCAGGCCGCACACGCTGGCCTGGGCGGAGAAGATCGCGTCGTTCGACGGTTTCGTCTTCGTCACGCCCGAGTACAACCACTCCACCTCCGGCGCGCTGAAGAACGCCATCGACTTCCTGTTCGCGGAGTGGAACGACAAGGCGGCCGGCTTCGTCAGCTACGGCTCCGTCGGCGGCGCCCGCGCCGTCGAGCACCTGCGCCTGGTGATGGCCGAGCTGAAGGTCGCCACCGTGCGCGCCCAGGTCGCGCTGTCGCTGATGACGGACTTCAAGAACTACACCGAGTTCGCCCCCGCCGAGTACCACGTCGCGTCGGTCGACGCGATGCTCGACCAGGTCGTCTCCTGGAGCAACGCCCTCGCGACGGTCAGGGCGGCGTGATCCGAGGCACCTCGACGGGAGTCGCGGTGTTCCCGGCCGGCCGGTACCGCCTGGGGAGCGGGGCCGCACCGGGGATCGATCAATAACAGATGCCGAAAAGACGGGGATGAAGATGCAAATCGGGATCTTCGGGGTGGGGGACGTGGTCGGTGACCCGGTCACCGGCCGCCCCGTCACGGAGCGTGAGCGGATCAAGGCGGTACTGGAGTACGCCGAGCTGGCCGAGCAGGTCGGGCTCGACGTCTTCGCGATCGGCGAGCACCACAACCCGCCGTTCATGCCCTCGTCGCCGACCACGATCCTGGGCCACGTCGCCGCCCGGACGAACCGGATCATCCTGTCGACCTCGACCACGCTGATCACCACCAACGACCCGGTGAAGATCGCCGAGGACTACGCGATGTTGCAGCACCTGGCCGACGGCCGGGTCGACCTGATGATGGGCCGGGGCAACACCGGGCCGGTCTACCCCTGGTTCGGCAAGGACATCCGGGACGGGATCGCTCTCGCCGTCGAGAACTACGCGCTGCTGCGCAGGCTCTGGCAGGAGGAGGTCGTCGACTGGGAGGGCCGGTTCCGTACGCCGCTGCAGGGATTCACCTCGACACCGCGGCCACTGGACGGCGTACCGCCGTTCGTCTGGCACGGCTCGATCCGCAGCCCCGAGATCGCCGAACAGGCCGCGTACTACGGTGACGGGTTCTTCCACAACAACGTGCTCTGGCCGAAGCGGCACGTCCGGCAGATGGTCGGGCTGTACCGCCGGCGGTTCGAGCACTACGGCCACGGCCCGGCGGACCAGGCGATCGTCGGTCTCGCCGCCCAGCTGTACGTCCGGAAGAACTCGCAGGACGCGATCCGCGAGTTCCGCCCGTACTACGACGCCTCGCCGGTCTACGGCGGCGGGCCGTCGCTGGAGGAGACGGCGCGGGACACCGCCCTGCTGGTCGGCAGCCCGCAGCAGGTGATCGAGCGGACGATGGAGTTCCGGGAGTTCGCCGGCGGCGACTACCAGCGGCAGCTCTTCAACGTCGACGCGCTGGGGGTGCCGCGCGCGGTCGTGCTGGAGCAGATCGAACAGCTCGGGGAGATCGCTCAGGTGCTCCGGAAGGAGTTCGCCGCCGACCGGCCCGCGCACGTGCCGGACGCGCCCACGCACGCCTCCCTGAAAGCGGCGAAGGAGGCCGGACGTTGAAGCGCACCATCGCGGTGGTGGCCGCCGGCCTGCGGCAGCCCTCGTCCACGCGGTTGCTCGCCGACCGGCTGGCCGAGGCGACGCGACGCGAACTGGAACGGCTCGGCGCGGAGGTGGATCTCGAGACGATCGAAGTACGTGACCACGGCCACGACCTGGTCAACAACCTGATCGTCGGATATCCGTCCGAGGAACTGGAGCGGGTGCTCCAGAAGGTCGCCCGCGCCGACGGGTTGATCGCGGTGACGCCGACCTTCACCACGTCGTACAACGGGCTGTTCAAGATGTTCGTCGACGTGCTCGACGACACCGCGCTGATCGGCAAACCCGTGCTGATCGCCGCGACCGGCGGCACGGCGAGGCACTCGCTGGTGCTCGAACACGGGCTACGGCCGCTCTTCTCCTACCTGCGGGCCGTGGTCGTCCCGACCGGGGTCTTCGCCGGTCCCGAGGACTGGGGCGCCGCCGAGGGCACCGAGGAGCCCCTGGCGAGACGGGTCGATCGAGCGGCCGCCGAACTCGCCCGCGAGGTCGACCGCCGCGACCCCCCCGACCCCGCCGACCCCGCCGACCCCTTCGAGGCCCCGGCGCCCTTCAGCAGCCTGCTTCACCCCTCGTAGCCGACCGCGACCGCTTCCCGCGTGACCGGCCGCACGCTCGCCTCCACCCCGACGAAGGTGAGGCGGGCTCTCCGTTCCGCTGCCCGGTGAGCGTTTACGGCCCGGGAGGGCGCGGGAGACGGCCCTCCGGGTGCCGCTCGGGCGCCGCTGGAGGCCGGCACCCACCCCCCTCACAGGGCCGGGTGGCCTATATGGTCCACTGGCCAGGGGGAACCGGAGGATGAGTACAGGACGGCGAAGCTCGATCACGACCCGCATCACTCTGTTCACGGGTGTGGTGGCGCTTCTGCTGTGCTCACTGGTGGCGACGATGCTCATGTTCTCGATCAACCGTTTCGTCACCGATTCCCTCATCGAGGAGATCACCGCTGCCGGCGGCCGCGTGGCCGTGCAAATAGAGCGGAACCGTCTGGAGTACCCCCTGGCGCAGCGCCGGTCCCGCAACCTGCAGGTCGTCGACTCGAAGGGCAGGGTCGTCGCCTCGACCCCGCGGCTGTACGGCAAACCGCCCATGGCGACGTTCACCCCCGACGGAATGAACGTCGCCACCTCCGTCGTGTGCGGCGGTGACTTCCTGCTCGGCGAATGCGACCTCGTGGTCGCGCAGTGGGCCCATCGGGGGGGAGAGAGGTGGGTCGTCTACAGTGCCTCTCCCACGGTTCCCCCGCTGGTCGATCCGTGGCTGGCCACGGCGGTCATCGGGGGCATGGCGGTGCTCGCCGGCACCATCACCTGCATCGGCCACCGGATCGTCACCGTGTCCCTCAAGCCGGTGACCGCCGTTCGCACCGAACTCGACGAGATCAACGCGAACTCCCTCGATCGCCGGGTGCCCGTATCACCCGGCGATGACGAGATCCACGAGCTGGCCGACAGCGTCAACCGCACCCTGGCCCGCCTGGAGGGTGCCATGGAACGTCAGCGGCAGTTCACCGCCGACGCCTCCCACGAGCTGCGCACCCCTCTCGCCGGGCTTCGCGCCCAGCTGGAGGAGGCTCAGCTGCACCCCGGCGAGACCGACCTGAACGATCTGCTCGCGCACTCGCTGTCCGACCTCGACCGGCTGCAGTCGATCATCACCGACCTGCTCCTGCTGGCCAAGATCGAGTGCAGCCCGCCCGGCCTTCGGGAAAGGATCGATCTGGCGACGCTGGTACGGGCGGAGGTCTCGCGGCGGGCGGATCCGCGGAAAATGCGGCTCGTCCTCGCTCCGGAAGTGCCCGTCGACGCCGTGCACAGCCAGATCGGCCGCGCCGTCACCAACCTGCTGGACAACGCCGAGCGGCACGCCAGGGAGACGGTGGTCGTCGAGGTGCGGGCGAACGGCGACGGCGCCGAGGTCATCGTCGACGACGACGGGGAAGGCATCGCCGAGACCGACCGGGGACGGATCTTCGAACGGTTCGCCCGGCTGGACGCGGCCCGCAGCCGCGACCGCGGAGGCACGGGCCTCGGCCTCGCCATCGCCCGTAGCATCGCCCACGCCCACGACGGGACGCTCCAGGTCGGAACCTCACCCTCCGGAGGCGCACGCTTCGTCCTGCGCCTCCGCAAGGCACCACCGGAGGACGACTCCTCGTAGCCGAGCCGTCTGATCCGTCCACGTCCAGCCACACCACCGAGCCGGCCCGCGCCGCCGGCGGCCTCCGCCCGGCCGGGTCCCGGCTCGTCGAACGTGAGCGGGAGGCGTCGCCCGCCCGTTCCCGCGGCGGTCGGAACATCACACAAACTCCGGCGTCGGTGATTGCCGCGATTGCGCAGAGACGGCCGTCGATTCCTCCTTCAGGATGTGCGATCAAACAAGGTGTGAGCCGGACGAAACCTCCGGTTCACCGTGGCGTCAGGAGTTCGCCGTGCTGTGGAGAAAACTGCTCGTCCCGCTGACCTCGATCGCCCTCGTCCTCGTCCTGTCCGCCCCGGCCGGCGTGGGCGCCGCCTCGGCGTCCGCCGCCCCCGCCGCCGGCGCCGCGTCGGCCGCCGACTTCGGCGCCCTCGGCCCCTACGCCACCGCCGTGGAGATCGGGACGGTGAACACCCTGTACTACCCGCGTGACATCGCACGGAGCGACCGCCGCCATCCGGTGATCGTGTGGGGCAACGGCACCTTCGCCTTCCCGGTCGTCTACCGGGATCTGCTGCTGCACTGGGCCAGCCACGGCTTCGTCGTCGCCGCCGCCAACACCCCGCAGTCCAACCTCGGCATCTCCATGCGCGCCGGCATCGACCTGCTCACCCGCAGGAACGCCGACCCGAGCAGCGTCTTCCACGACCGCGTCGACCTGGGGCGCGTCGGCGCGTCCGGTCACTCCCAGGGCGGCGCGGCGGCCGTCGTCGTCGGCGCGGACCCGCGGGTGGACACCGTCCTGCCCATCCAGCCCGGACCGCTGGCCAACATCAACGCCGTACACGGCCCGGCGCTCCTGCTGGCCGGCCAGCGCGACAGCATCGTCCTCCCCGCCCTGGTGAGGGTCTTCTACAACGCCGCCGACCACATCCCGGCCATCTACGGCGAGTTGCGCGGGGCCGACCACTTCACCGTGGTGGGCGGGGCCGGGCCGTTCGCCGCGCCGACGACCGCCTGGTTCCGCCTGCACCTCATGGACGACCAGGCGGCCCGTACCCAGTTCTTCGGCCCCGGTTGCGGCATCTGCGCCGACACCCGCACCTGGTCCGACGTCCGTCGCAACGCCCGGGCCACCCAGATCCCCGTCACCGCTCCCTGACCCGGCCCGGAAGATCGCTCCCGCCGCGACCCGCGGCGCCCGATCCCCGTCGCGCCCGCCCCCGGCCCCGCCACGGCCAGGGGCGGCCCGCCGGCCACCCATCGAAAAGGACCGAGATGGACATCATCGCGACCACCCGGCACGGCAAGGTCAGGGGCCGCGTCCAGGACGGGATCGCGACCTTCCTCGGCGTTCCCTACGCCGCCCCGCCCTTCGGCGCCCACCGTTTCCTCGCCCCGGCTCCCGTCGAGCCCTGGGAGGGGGTGCGTGACGCGCTGGAGTACGGGCCGACCGCCCCCAAGAGGCCCTACCGGCCGCCTCTCGACCGGCTGATCCCCGATCCGGACATCCCCGGCGACGAGTGTCTCAACCTCAACGTCTGGACTCCGGCCGCCGGTGAGGACCGGCTGCCGGTGATGGTCTGGATCCACGGGGGCTCGATGCGCAACGGCTCGGCGAGCCTGCCGCTCTACGACGGGCGGGCCTTCGCGCGCGACGGCGTGGTCCTCGTCTCGATCAACTACCGGCTCGGGGTCGAGGGGTTCGGCGTCTTCCCCGACGCGCCAGACAACCGCGGCCTGCTCGACCAGATCGCGGCCCTGACCTGGGTCAGGGAGAACATCGCCGCCTTCGGCGGAGACCCGGGCAACGTCACCGTGTGCGGGGAGTCCGCCGGAGCCATCGCCATCGCGGCCCTGATGACCAGCCCGCGCGCGGCCGGCCTGTTCCACCGGGCGATCCTGCAGAGCGGCCCGCCGCACACGGTGCCGCGCGGCGAGGGCGCGAAGATCGTGAGATCGATGGCGAGGGCGCTGCGGGTGCCGGCCACGGCCGAGGCGTTCGCGGCGGTGGACCGCGAGCGGCTGCTGGACGTGCAGGCCACGGTGGTCGGCAGGGCCGACCCCATCGGCGGCGGGCCCGGCTTCCACATCGTGGTCGACGGCGACGTGGTGCCCGCCGACCCCCCGCCTCCCGAGGTCGACCTGCTGCTGGGCTCCAACCGGGAGGAGTACCGGCTGTGGTTCGTGCCGGACGGGACGGTGGACCGGATCAGCGGTCTCACCCTGCGGCTGGCGCTGCTGAGGTTCCGGATCCCGGGGCGGGTGGCGCGGCTGTACCGGGCCACCCGGCCGGGGGTCGGACCCGGGGAGATCCTCGGCGAGATGGCCACCGACCTGCTGCTGCGCGGCCCCCTCAACCGGCTCGCCGACTCCCGGCCGTCCCGGACGTTCGTCTACGAGTTCGCCTGGCGCTCACCCGTCATGGGGCTCGGCGCGTGCCACGCGCTGGAGATCGGTTTCGTCTTCGACACCCTGCGCGCCGGCGAGGAACTGGCCGGGCCCGGCGCCCCCCAGCCGCTGGCCGACGCCATGCACCGCGCCTGGGTGGCCTTCGCCACCTCGGGAGACCCCGGCTGGGCCGCCTGGGACGCGCGCCGGCCCGTCATGGTCTTCGACCATCCCGGCATGGGCGTGGTCCTCGCGCCGCGGGAGGAGGAACTGCGCGTGTGGCTCTAGAGCCTGTTTCAAAGGCAGGTGAGCCAGTCGTCGATGGCGGCGGGATGGTGGCCTGGTAACGGACGGCGAGCTTGTCGTATCTGGTGGCGAGGGCGCGGTGGCGCTTGAGCCGGTTGACGCCGCGCTCCACGGTGTCGCGATCGCGGTGGTCGATCCGGCCGAAGGCCGAAGGCCGGCCACCGCGGCCACCGCGGCTGCCGCGTCGTAGCCGGCCTTGAACCCGGTCGGCCGGTTCGGGAATCGTGGCGCGGATACCGCGCCGGCGCAGGTGAGAACGGATGGCCTGGGAGGAGCAGGCCTTGCCCGCCCGCACCCGGGCCGGACGGGTGCGCGGCCGTCCCGGCCCTGAACGAAACATCCTGATGGCGGCCATGACCGCCTCGAACTGCGGCGCGTCCCCGCCCCGGCGAGGTGTGGGAGGTGGCGTTCCGCGCGGTCGATCCCGGCGTGTGGATGAACCACTGCCACAACCTCGCGCACGCCGACCAGGGGATGGCCCTGCATCTGCGGTACGAGGGCGTGACATCCCCCTTCCACGGCGGGCACGGCGGCTAGCACCGCGTGGAAGTTTCACGGCGGGGCGGGGCGTCCCGCCACCGGGCGGAAGTGGTCTTCGCAGGAGACGAGCGGGGACGGGCCGGCACGGAAGGATCATGCCGTGGGCAACCGGTTGCCCGGATTTTGCGGTTATATAAGGATTCTCGCGTGACTGATCGCGCGTCCGCCGGGCCGGTGGAGATCACGGAGCCGGAACCGGCCGACGCGGAACCCGGCGCACGTCCCGGCGAGACGACCGCCGAGACTTCCGGCGAAACTTCCAGCAAGGCGACCGGCGAGTCAACCGGTGAGGTGGCCGGGCGGCGGTGGGTGCCCAGGTTCCTGACCGACCCCGGCGACCGGCTGGCCCTGCTCCTCTGGGCGCTGTCGCACGTCGGTGTGCTGATCTACGCCTACCTGGCCGGCCCTGGCCGGACCACCGACCCCTTCCTCAACCGGTTCACCCGCTGGGACGCCGAGAACTTCATCGCCATCGCCCAGTTCGGCTACGACGGCCCCCCGGGCATGCAGGACGCCGGGAAGCTGCCGGCGTTCTTCCCCGGCATGGCGATACTGATCAAGATGATGCGGCCGGTCGTCGAGGACGGCCGGCTGGCCACGATGATCATCTCGCTGGTGGCCAGCGCGGTGCTCGCGGTGGCGCTGTCGCGGCTCGCCGAGACGTACGCGGCAGGCAGCGGCCGGTACGCGGTGGCGGCGCTGTTCCTCAGCCCGTTCGCCGTGTTCCTGTACTCCGGCTACTCGGAGGCGCTGTTCCTCGCCCTGGCCGTCTCGGCGTGGCTGCTCGCCAGGAACGGCCGTTGGGAGGACGCCGCGCTGTGCGCCACCGGAGCCGCCACGGTGCGCATCTCCGGCCTGTTCCTGGCCTTCGGGCTGCTCGTCATGTTCCTGGTGGCGGAGAACGGCCGCAAACGCCCGGGCGGGTGGCGCCTGCTGCCCTGGCTCGCGCTCCCCGGTGTGCCGCTCGTGCTGTACAGCGTCTACCAGTGGACCCGCACCGGCGACTGGCTGGCCTACAACTCGGTGCAGGACCGGTTCTGGGGCCGGCACGCCGTCTGGCCGTGGGAGGCGCTCGCCAACACCTGGAGCATGTCCGACGACGTCGCCTCGCTCACCACCTCCTACTACGAGGAGATCATCTCGGCCGCGGTGCTGCTGGTGCTGGCCGGCTGCCTCGCGGTACGGCGCAAGTGGCCGGAGTTCGCGTACATCGCCCCCCAGGTGCTGTCCTTCCTCACCCTGTCGTCGTTCTACATGTCGATCGGCCGGGGGTCGCTGACCTGGTTCCCCCTGTGGATCGCCATCGGCGTCGCGGGGGTGCGAAGACCCTGGGTGTGGCTGGTGAGCATGGCCATCATGATCCCGGTCATGGCGATCAACACCGGGAACTTCACCACCGGCGCGTGGATCGGCTGACACCGCCCGCGCCCGGCACTCCGCCCGCGCCCGGCGGTCCACCGGCGGGCGTCAGGGCGGGCGCGGGGCGGCGGGTGCCGTCAGGGCCAGGAGGAGTCCTGCTCGGGGTCGCCACCGTCGGACAGCAGCCGGACGTCCGCCTCGACCATCATGGCGACGAGCCCCTCGAACCCCACCGTCGGCTCCCAGCCGAGCTGCACCCTCGCCTTCTTCGGGTCGGCGCACAGCAGGTCCACCTCCGCCGGGCGGTGCAGCGACCGGTCGACCACGACGTACCGCTCCCCGTCGAGCTCGGCCGCCTCGAAGGCCGCGACGACCAGCTCGCGCACCGAGCGCGTCCGGCCGGTGCCGATGACGTAGTCCTCGGCGGTCCCTGCCCGCAGCATCAGGCGCATGGCCTTGACGTAGTCGCCGGCGTACCCCCAGTCGCGCCGGGCCTCCAGGTTGCCGAGCCGCAGGTCGGCGGCCGGGCCCAGCTTGATCCTCGCGGCGCCGAGCGTCACCTTGCGGGTGACGAACTCCGCTCCGCGCCGGGGCGACTCGTGGTTGAACAGGATGCCGGACACCGCGAACATCCCGTAGGACTCGCGGTAGTTCTGGGTGAGGAAGTGCCCGTAGGCCTTTAGTGATCGTGACACATCGCTACATACCGGACTTCGAAACAGGTCCTAGGCCCGCCATGCGAGCCGGACGAACTGAGGCGAACTAGGCGAGATCCCGGGAGATGAGCGCCGCCTGCAGCAACCGCGCCTCGGCGGGGACCGCCAGGTCCAACCCGGTCAGCGCGCGCACCCGGTGCAACCGGTAGTCCAGGGTGTTGCGGTGGATGCACAGCTCCAACGCGGTCCGGCGGCGGTTGTATCCGCGGTCGACGAACACGCGCAACGTCTCCAGCAGGTACGGATGCTCCTCCAGCGGGTCGAGCTTGGCCGCCAGCCGGACCAGCCCGTCACCCGGACGCGCGAGCTGGTACTCCAGCAGCACGTCGTCGAGGCGATAGCACCCGGGCGGGCGGCCGAGCCGCTGGACGAGTTCCAGCACGCGGCCCGCCTCCTCCGCCGCCGACGGGATGGCCGCCGGTTCGGCGGCCTGGGCGGCGGCGGCGAGAACGGGCTCTCCCACCTCCTCCGCGAGCCTGGCCACCAGGCCGGGCAGGTCGGACCCGCCGGGCAGCAGCGCGATCCCGGCGACGTGGTCCATCAGCACCGGGATGCCCGTATGGGCGTCGAGCGAGGACTGCACCAACCTGGCCGGCGGGTTCGACGCGAACGCGAACGCCACCACCTCGTGCTCGCCGGCCACCACGACCCGCGCCGCCTCCGCCGGTTCCTCGTACGGCCGGCCGGCCAGCAGGGCGGTCAGCAGGGCCCGCCGTATCCGCTTGTCCTCGCTGTGGATGTCCTCCTGGGCGTGCAGGTGGGCGAGCACGACGGCGGGCATGGCCGCGCGCAGGCAGGCGAGCAGGCTCGCACCCGCCCCGGCCAGTTCCCCGGGCTCCGCGACCTCGGTCAGTGCCTGCCACCACACGTCGGCGCCGATCAAATAGGCGGCGATCACCGCCTCCAGGGGCACGCGTTCCTCGGCTCGGCGCGCCGACCACTCGATGAGCCGGGTCAGGTCACCCGGGCCCATCGCGCCCTCGTCACGCAGTCCCCGCAGCAGCAGGCCGTGCACCGCAACGATCGACCGGGTCACCTCGCCGTCGAGGGTCTGGCGCGGCAGCGCCCCGTAGAACGGCACCTCCGCCGAGCAGCGCGCGACCACGGCCGCGGTGAGGTCACCGGCCAGGGAGGCCATCCGGGCGTGGAGATCGGGCATCGGCGAATCGTCACATCGCCCGAACCCCGCCGTCAACGCGTCATGACCGATCTTGGAAGCGTGGACCGGGCGATACTCTGGAGCGGGTGGCAACGCCCGCGGCCCCGCGGCCCCTCGGCGGCCGCGCGCCCGCCCCGTTTCCGGAGCCGGCCACGGATCGGAGGTCCTGATCGCCGCCGTCACCGACCTCGTGGATCCCGTTTCCGCCGTTCCGGCGAGCGGGACGGTCACCGCCGTCACGGCGGCGGGTGTCGCCGCGGCCTTCATCGGCGCCGGTCTGGTCGCCATCCGCGTACGGCCCCGCAACCGGGTCGGGCCGCTGATGATCATTATTGGCCTGTTCTGGCTCCTCGCCAGGTTCGCGCCCCTGCCGGCGACGGCGGGCGGTGTCCGTACGGCGCTGGCGGGCACGTGGGCGGCGGTGCTCGCGCATCTGGTGGTGGCGTTTCCCACCGGGCGCCTCGGCGCGCGGCTGCCGCGAGCCGTCGTCGGAACGGCGTACCTGAGCATGGCCGGTGTCGCGGTGCTGGGCACCACCGGGCTCGCGTCGAGCGCGGTGGTCCAGGGCGCCGCGACGGCCGGGGCCGTGCTGAGCGGCCTGGCCGTGATGGGCCTGCAGGTGAGCCGGTGGCGTGACAGCACCGTGACACGGCGCCGGTCGCTCAATCCCGTGTTCGCCGCCGCCGTGGTGGCGACGGCGCTGTTCGTGACGCTCAAGCCGGTGATGATCGCCGGTGTGGCGGTACAGGGTCTGACACCGGTGATGCAGGTGGCACTCGCCGCCGTCCCGCTGGCGTACGTGGGCGGTCTCCTGCGGCGGCGCATCGACCGCGGCGGGATCGCCGGGCTGGTCGTCCACCTTCGCGGCGTCTCACAGCCGGTGAGCATCCAGCGCGCCCTGGCCGGGGTCCTCCACGATCCGACCCTGCGGGTCGGGTACTGGACGCCGGAGTCGAGCCGGTACGTGGACGTCGACGGCCGGGCCCTGCCCCCGCCGGACGGCGGCGACCGCGTGGCGACCCGCGTCGACCACGACGGTGCCCCGCTCGCGCTGCTGGTGCACGATCCGGTGTTGCTGGACGATCCCGAGCTGGTCGAGGCCGCCTGTGCCGCGGCCGCGCTGGCCCTGTCGAACGAGCGGCTGACCGCCGAGCTGAGGGCACGGCTGCAGCAGCTCGCCGAGTCGCGCGGCCAGGTTCTGCGCGCGGCCGAGACGGAACGCCGGCGGCTGGAGCGAGACCTGCACGACGGCGTGCAGCAACGGCTCCTGTCCATCCCCATGACGCTCGGCCTGGCGGAGTCGAGGCTGACCACCCATCCGGACCAGGCGCGGGCGCTCGTCGGCGAGGCGAAGACCACCACGCTGGCCGTTCTCGACGAGTTGCGGGCCCTGTCGCAGGGCATCCACCCGCCGATGCTGACCGAGCGCGGCCTGCGCGGTGCCGTCCGGGAACTGGCCGCGCTCGCACCGGTGCCCCTGCGGCTGTCGTTCGAGATCCAGGCGCCGTTGCCGGTGGAGATCGAGACGACGGCGTACTACGTGGTCGCCGAGGCGGTGGCCAACATCACCAAGCACGCCGGCGCGCGGGAGGCACGGGTGCGGGTCGAGCACCGGGGAGGGCGGTTGCTGGTCGAGATATCCGACGACGGCCGCGGCGGGGCCGACCCGGCCCGCGGATCCGGGCTGCGCGGGCTCGCCGAGCGGGTGGCGGCCACCGGCGGAACCCTCAGGACGCACAGTCCCGCCGGCGACGGCACCCTGGTCCAGGCGGTGCTGCCATGCGGGTAGTCATCGCCGAGGACAACATGCTGCTGCGCGAAGGGCTCGCCCGGCTGCTGGCCGAGAGCGGCTTCGACGTCGTGTCGGCCGTCGCCGACTCCACGGCGCTGCTGACCGAGGTGGCGCGGCACCGCCCGGACGTGGCCATCGTCGACATCCGCCTGCCCCCCACCCGGACCGACGAGGGACTGCGGGCGGCCCGGGAGATCCGCCGGCGCCATCCCGGCGTCGGGGTGCTCGTCCTGTCCCAGTACGTCCGGGTCAGCTACACCGTCGAGCTGCTCGACGACGGCGCCCACGGTGTCGGCTACCTGCTCAAGGACAGGGTGTCCGACCTGGCGGGGTTCGCGGCGTCGGTCCGGCAGGTGGGCGGCGGCGGTTCGGCGTTCGACCCGATCGTCGTCGACCAGCTGGTCGGCCGCCGTGCTCGCGCCGACGACCCGTTGCGCGCGCTCACCGGCCGCGAGCGCGAGGTCCTCGCGCTGATGGCCGAGGGCCGCACCAACCAGGCCGTCGCGGAACGGATCGGCATCGCCGAACGGACCGTGGAGAAGCACTGCACGAGCATCTTCGCCAAGCTCGGACTGCCGGCGAGCGCCGACGACCACCGCCGGGTCCTCGCCGTCCTGCGCTACCTCGACACTTGACCTCCTCCCCGGCTTGAAGGGCCGGGGATTCTCCCGTCGCGTCGCGGTCAAGCGGCGCGCGGGCCTTCGCCCCCGGGCTGAAACCCGGAGCACCGGCCCGCGTTCCGGTAGCCGGCCGCACCCGTGGGGGACGGTCAACCGTCCCCCACGGGTGCGGCGAGCACGGCCCCGGACGGGTGCTGCCCGGCTTCCGGCGCCGGTGTCGCCGTCGCACACTCGGACGTCAGACGACTCGGACGTCCGAGGCCCACGGCCTCGGACGGGACGACGTCCGATCGCCCGGAGAAGAGGAGAGGACGGCGATGTCCGCCATGACGATGTCCGCCATGACGACGAGGAACGCGACGACGACGGCCCGGTGGTTGATCGTCGCGCTGACGGTGACGATGATCTACTACTTCGTCACCTCGAACGCGATACGCCCCGGGAACCCGTTCCTGGTGCCCGACATGATTCTCACGGTGCTGCTGCCCGTCTCGGCCGCTTTCCGGGGGCGGTTCGCCGTGCCGGCGATGATATTCGCCCTCGCCTGGTCGGCGGCCGTCTGGACCGTGTCGCTCTGCACGTACATCACGCGTGGAGCCTTCGCGGACGGAGCGAACCACCTCGCCCTGATCATTCCCAGCGTCGTGGCCGCCGGGCTGCTGGCGGTCAGCGCGAGACATCGCAACGACACATGACAAGCGCTGCAAGAACCTGAGAGGTGTCCGCAGCTATAAAGCAAGATTACGAAACTATTTCGCAGGAGCCTTGTGGAACGAGGCATCGGAGTCCTACTGTCACCTCACCCTCGTGGCGTTCGCTCCGCCCCGAGTGCCTTCAGGTGTTCACCCCCCGAGAGAAACGAGCATCCGATGTCACGGAGCATCACAGGAGCTGTGGCGAGATGGACCGGCAGGCCACCGCGAAGGGCGCCGGCGGTGGTCGCGGCGGTGGTCGCGGCCTCCGTCGGTCTCGGCGTCGTGCCCGGCGCCCCGGCCCTCGCCGGCACGGGCGGGGCACCGGCTCCCGTGGTGACGCGCGCCGCCCTCGACCCGTCGCTCGTCGCGGGCCGGGGCGCCGACGTCGCCTTCGCCGAGCAGGAGGCGGAGAACGCCACGACGAACGGCACGGTCATCGGCCCGGACCGCGCCGCGTACACGCTGGCGGGGGAGGCGTCCGGCCGCAAGGCGGTCAGGCTGACGCCGGGCCGGCACGTCGAGTTCACGCTGCCGAAGACGGCCAACGCGATCACCGTGCGCTACAGCATTCCGGACGCCCCCGACGGGGGCGGCATCACCGCGCCGCTCGACGTCACGGTGAACGGCGGGGGCAGGAAGGTGATGACCCTCACGTCGCAGTACTCGTGGCTGTACAACCAGTATCCGTTCACGAACGACCCGAACGCCGACCTGCTGCACCCCGACTGGTGGATCACCGAGTGCGCCTGCGTGCCCAGCGCCACGACGCCCGCCCCGACGATCACGAAGCCGTTCCGCCCGACCCACTTCTACGACGAGCAGCGTCTCCTGCTCGGCAGGACGTACCGCGCGGGTGACAAGGTGCGGCTCACGGTCCCGGCCGGGAGCAACGCGGCGTGGACGGTCATCGACCTGCTCGACTCGGAGCTCGTCGGCGCGCCGCACGTCAGGGTCGTCGCGGCGAACGTGCTGGCGTTCGGCGCCGACCCGCTCGGCCGGCGCGACTCCGCCGACGCGATCGACAGGGCGATCGCCTTCGCCAAGCGCAACCGC
This sequence comes from Streptosporangium sp. LJ11, assembly GCF_051918945.1. Taxonomy (NCBI): domain Bacteria; kingdom Bacillati; phylum Actinomycetota; class Actinomycetes; order Streptosporangiales; family Streptosporangiaceae; genus Streptosporangium; species Streptosporangium sp. LJ11. Next base: position 37,860 of record NZ_JBPXMB010000043.1, on the reverse strand, counting down.
CTCAAGGTCTACATCCCGCCGGGCGTCTACCAGGTGAACCGCCACATCATCGTCGACAACGTGACGATCGAGGGCGCCGGCAACTGGTACACGATCATCAGGGGCAAGGAGGTCACCCTTCCCGCCCCGGCCCCCGACGGCTCGGTGCACACCGGTGTCGGCTTCTACGGCAAGGACGCGTCGGCCGGCGGAAGCAGGAACGTGCACCTGTCCGGCTTCGCGATCGAGGGCGACGTCCGCGAGCGCATCGACACCGACCAGGTGAACGGCATCGGCGGGGCGCTGAGCGACTCGACCGTCGACGGCCTCCACATCCACCGCACCAAGGTGGGCATGTGGTTCGACGGGCCGATGAGGAACCTGAAGATCACGAACAACATCATCGTCGACCAGATCGCCGACGCCCTCAACTTCCACGGCGGTGTCACGGACTCGGTCGTGTCGAACAACTTCACCCGCAACACCGGTGACGACGGCCTCGCCCTGTGGTCCGAGAAGATCGCCAACGCCCGCAACACGTTCGACCGCAACACCGTGCAGACGCCGACCCTCGCGAACGGCATCGCCGTCTACGGCGGCACGGACAACACCGTCTCGAACAACCTCGTCGCCGACCCGATCCGCGAGGGCAGCGGCATCCACGTCGGCTCCCGCTTCGGCGCCGAGGCGTTCGCCGGAAAACTGTCGATCAAGGACAACACCACGGTCCGGGCCGGCACGTACGAGCTGAACTGGAACATCGGCCTGGGGGCCATCTGGCTCTACGCGCTCGACAAGAACATCGAGGCGGACATCCAGGTGGTCGGGAACCACTTCCTCGACAACACCTACAACGCGATCATGCTGGTCAGTGACTGGGGCGTGAAGGACCTCTACTCGATCACGAACGTCCACTTCAAGGACATCAGGGTCGACGGCACCGGCACCTCCGTGGTCAGCGCCCGGGTGAAGGGGTCGGCCTCCTTCGAGAACGTGGACGCCCGCAACGTCGGCGCGGTCGGCGTCAACAACTGCGGCTCGTTCAACTTCCCGCCCACCGGTTCGGAGTTCTCGCTGACGGACCTCGGCGGCAACGACGGGGGCGGCACCACCGGAGCCTGGCTCGCCCCGTGGATGCTGCCGAACACCATCACCTGCGACGACCGTCCGCCGGTCGTCGCGCCGCCGGCGCCGTCCCCGTGGTGATCCCGTGGTGATCCTTCGCCGCGGCGCGTCTTCGGCGCCGTCGACCTGACCGGCAGGCCGCCCGGGGTTCCCGGGCGGCCTGCCGTTCCCCGTACCGGCCGAGGTGCGCGTCTCCACGGCGGGCGGCCGGGCCCATCGGTGACCGGTCAACGGGTGTCAGACGCCGCGGCGCATCGACCTGGTGCCGATCACCAGGCCCACCGCGGCGACGGCGCAGGCGCAGAGCGTCCCGTACAGCACCGACGTGTCCGCGAAACGGCCGGAGAACAGCGCCCGCTCCGCCTCGACGACGTAGGAGACAGGGTTCAGCGCGGCGACGGCTTGGAGCCACCCCGGGCCCGAGTCCACCGGCAGCAGCACCCCCGACAGCAGCATCAGCGGGAACATCACCAGCTGGGTGACCCCGTAGAACAGATCACCGCCCGGGCTGGACGCGATCGCGAGGGCGAAGGAGAGCGCGCCCAGGCCGATCCCGAACACGGCCAGCACCGCCAGGCCGGCCAGCACGCCCGTGGGGTGCGGGCGGAATCCCAGTGGCGTCGCGAGGACGATGATCAGCGCGGCCTGGGCCAGCAGGATGGCGAACTCCTTCATCGTCCGGCCGATCAGCATCGCCGTGCGGTTCAGCGGGGTGACCAGCATGCGCTCCATCGAGCCGCCGATCAGATCGATCAGCAGGGAGTATCCGGCCATCATCGGCCCGGACAGGCACATCATGATCAGGATGCCGGGCACGAACCACTGCCACGGCGAGCCCTGGCCCTCGAAGCCTCCCGTTCCCGCGAGCAGAGGGCCGAACAGGAACAGGAAGAGCAGCGGCTGGCCCATGGTGAAGAGGAGCCCGAGGGGTTCGCGCACCACGGGGGCGAACTCGCGGGAGAAGACGGTTCCGGTGTCACGGAAGAACTGCACGCTCACGGTGGGGCCTTTCCGGCCGGTGGGGGAGGGGACGGTCAAACACCGCTCGTGTCGTTCGGGAGCCCGCCGGCGTCGGCCGGGAGCTCGCCGGTCTCGTCGCTCTCGCGCAGGCTGCGGCCGGTCAGCGCGAGGAACACGTCGTCCAGCGTGGGGCGGGTGGTCTCGGCGGTGCCGACCTTCACCCCGGAGGACTCCAGCGACCGGAGATACTCCGGCAGTGCCACGCCCGCGTGGGGCACCCGCAGCCGCACCGTCGTCCCGTCGACGGTGACCGCGCCGGGACCGGCGATCCGCTCGGCGATGCCGGCGGCCCTCGCCGCCCCCGGCTCGTCGTGGACGGTGATCGTGACGCGGTCACCGGCCAGGTCGCTTTTCAGCCGCTCGGCCGTCCCGTCGGCGATGATCCGGCCGTGGTCGATGATCACCACCCGCTCGGCCATGCTGTCGGCCTCCTCCAGGTAGTGAGTGGTCAGGAAGAGGGTCGTGCCGTGCAGCTCGCGCAGCCGCAGGATGTGCTCCCAGATGTTGGCGCGGCTCTGCGGGTCGAGACCGGTCGAGGGCTCGTCCAGGAACAGCAGCTCGGGCCGGTGGATGAGCCCCAGGGCGACGTCGAGGCGGCGGCGCTGGCCGCCGGACAGGGTGCCGGGCTTGCGGGTGGCCAGCGGCTCCAGGTCCAGCAGGCCGAGGATCTCGTCGGCCCGCCGGCGCGCCTCCGGCCCGCGGAGGCCGTAGCAGCGCGCCTGGGTCACCAGCTCGTCGCGGACGCGGAAGTTCTCGCCCGAGCCGTTCTTCTGGCCGACGTACCCGATGCGGGCGCGAACCCCCGCCGGGTCCGACACGACGTCGCGGCCCGCGACGATCGCGGTTCCCGACGTCGGCGGGAGCAGGGAGGTCAGCATCCGCAGGCTGGTGGACTTCCCGGCACCGTTGGGGCCGAGAAAGGCCACCAGCTGGCCCGCCTCCACATCGATGTCGAGGCCGCGTACGGCGTCGACGCTTCCCTTTCTCACCTTGAATCGCCGGGTCAGCCCTCGGGCATGGATCATCGTCCCCTCCTCGGGGTGGGCACGGGCGGTGGGTGGCATGCCGAACAGACCCCTGGTCGGGGGCTCGGCCGGAGATGCTTCATCCTTGACCGGGCGATCCGGGTTTGGCAAACGTGAAAGATGTGTTCACGTTCTGCCTGACCTGCGGAAACGTGCTCCCGTGCGGCGTGCCGTACGGCCGTGTCGACCTTCGCCCCGAACCGGTCCACGCGCGCTGACGTGGGCTTTTCGTCAATCCCGCCGAAGAGATGAAAAAGATGCGGATTTCCGCCGTGAGCTCGCCGGACCCCGTGCGTTCCGGCGGTCAGTTCCCCCCGGAACGCACGGCGACATGGGCGGGACCGGGCTCCGGGGAGGCTTCCCGGTGGCGCTGGAGCAGGCTGTCGAGTGCCCACGGGCCCGCGCCCAGCACGGCGATGAGCAGGAACGACCAGCAGAACATCGCCGAAGGCTCACCGCCGTTGCGCAGCGGCAGGAGCTCCTGCGGCAGGTGCACCACGAAGAACGCGTACGCCATCGAACCGGACGCGAGGATCGCGGCGGGACGGGTGAGGAGTCCGGCGAGGACGAGACCGCCGCAGAGCACCTGGACGAGCGCGGCCCACCAGCCGGGCCAGACCGCGAAATCGACCGCCCGGCCGGTGGCGGGGTTACCGCCGAAGACGCCGAACATCGACGCCACGCCGTGGCAGAGGAAAAGGAAGCCCGTCACCATGCGGAAGAGCGAGAGCACCGGCCCGCCGAATCGGTCGATCTTCATCGATTCACCCCTGTTCTCGTGACGCGAGGCCGTCCCTCGTCCCAGCCTCGCATCGCCACCGCCCGGGAACGCGCCCGCGCGCGCGTCCTGGTGATCCCCTGTCAAGATTTGGCGTCGCCCGGGGACCCGGCACGGGAGAAGCGGTTGTCCCGGACGGGGCGAGGAGACGAGGGCGACTTTCACGGCTCGTGCGTGCGCTTGTCGCGGATCTTGACCACCCAGGTATCCCGTTGTTCATCCGGCCGTCACCATCTGATGGGGAGGTGGGTTTTGATCAACCTGCCCCTCGGCACGCCGCCGGCGGGCGAACACAGGCTCCGAGTCCTCCGCCGCCTTCTTCGACGCGTTGGGTGGCCAACTGGACGGGCGGGGCCCGAGCGTTCGCGACGACCTCTTCCACCTGGCCGGCGAGCGCGGCTGGGTGCAGCCCACGACCGCGCTGCGTGTGCTGCCGCCGGGTGACTCGATCACCCATGGCGTCGGCGGGAGTCCCGAGGGCGTCGGCTACCGCGCTCGCCTGTGGAGCGAACCGCAGGACGACACCAGCACGCTGGACTTCGTCGGCTCCGTGGACTCCGGGCAGCGGAGCGGGAAGAGATCGCGTTGTGCCGTGCTCAGAAGGTCGGCGTGCGCGAGATCGCGCGGCGTCTGGGGCGCTCGCCCTCGACGATCTCCCGCGAGATCCGGCGCAACGCCTCAGCGCGGACCCATGACGTGGAGTATCGCGCGACGGTCGCGCAATGGCACGCTGAACGCCGGGTCCGGCGACCGAAGACCGCGAAACTGGCCACCAACCGGCGGCTGCGTGAGTATGTGCAGGAGCGGCCGGCCGGACGGGTCCGCTACCCGGACGGCACGGCGGTGGCGGGGCCACGGACGGCGTCGTGGAAGGGGCCGGCTCACCCCCGGCAGCGCCCTCGCCGTCGTGCTGTGGATCGTCGCCTCCGCCGTTTCCGCTTCACCACCCTCCCGCCGCCGATCCCGCCACCCGGGGTTCGCGCCCGGATCAGCCCGGCGTTCACACCGCCACCGGGGCTTTGATGGCCGGATGATGCCGGTAGCCGAGCACCTCCACGTCGGAGTAGGCGTAGTCGAAAAGCGAGTCGGCCCGGCGTAGACGCAGCCCGGGGAACTCGAACGGGGTGCGCGAGAGCTGCTCGGTCACCTGCTCGACGTGGTTGTCGTAGATGTGGCAGTCGCCGCCGTTCCAGATGAAGTCGCCTGGTTCGAGGCCGGCCTGCTGCGCCACCATGTGCGTGAGCAGGGCGTAGCCGGCGATGTTGAACGGGACGCCGAGGAACAGGTCCGCGCTGCGTTGGTACAGCTGGCAGGAGAGCCTGCCGCCGGCGACGTGGAACTGGAAGAGGGCATGACATGGCGCGAGTGCCATTTCGGTCAGCCCGGCGACGTTCCAGGCCGAGACGACCATCCGGCGGGAGTCCGGATCGCGGCGCAGGGTGTCGAGAACGTCGCTGATCTGGTCGATGTGCCTGCCGTCCGGGGCGGGCCAAGAGCGCCACTGCGTTCCGTAGACCGGGCCGAGTTCGCCGTCCGCGTCGGCCCACTCGTCCCAGATGGTGACGCCGTGCTCGCGCAGCCAGCCGACGTTCGAGTCGCCACGCAGGAACCACAGCAGTTCGTACACGATGGGCCTGATGAGCACTTTCTTAGTGGTGATCAGCGGGTATCCCCGCGAGAGGTCGTAGCGCAGTTGGTGCCCGAAGACACTTCGGGTGCCGATGCCCGTCCGGTCGGCTTTGGCCGTCCCGGTGGTGAGCACCAGCCGCAACAGGTTTTCGTACTGGGCGTCCGCCACAGCCGTCGATCCTCCCAGCTCAAGGGCGTTTTTCCGGGTGAGGGGCCGGGTCGGCTCACATCGCCTGGAAGCCCGAGGCCAGGGCTCCCGGTTCGGCCTCGCCCGCGTCCAACCAGGTCCTGATCCCGGCCAGTGCGCCGGGGCCGAGGTCCGAGCCGACATCGTGGGCCAGATCGGTCACGGAGACGGAGCGAAGTGCCTCTCGCCAGGCCGTCTCGGCGCCGGCCATGGCGCGGGAGATGGGACAGGGCGTGGTGCAGGCCTGTGGCGCGGCGGCCAGCGGGCCGCGTCGGCGGATCTCGGTGCAGACGAAGGGCGAGCCTGGCCCGTCGACGGCCTCGACGATGTCGAGCACCGTGATCAGCTCGGGCGAGCGGGTGAGGACGTAGCCGCCCGCCTTGCCCTGGACCGAGTGGACGAGTCCGGCGCGCGAGAGGGCTTGAAGGTGCTTGGCGAGGTAACTGGGCGAGACGTCGTGCAACCGCGCCAGCCGCGCGGCCGGCACCGGTTCTCGCACCGTGGTCAGGACGACACAGCAGTGCAGTGCCCACTCGACCCCGCTGGACATCTTCACGTGTTCACCGTGTTCCGGTGATACGGCGGAACCCCTGGTCGGGGCAGGCCGAGGATCTCCCGTTCCCAGCCCGCGTCAAGAGGCCCCGGTTCGGCGCGCACACCCCGATGACCTTGGCGCCCTGCGCGCCCGACGCCGGGGCCGTGGGCGGGCCGTCAGGGTGTCGCACGGATGGGTGGGCACAGGGTTGGCCGTTCCCGGCCGCCGGTACGGACGCGAAAGCCGGCTCGATAGTGCCCGCCGCGATCGCCGAAAGCATCACATCGGCCGCGGCGACGCTCGGGTCAACCCTCTTCATGTTCTTCGGGGACATAGAACTGCTCCTCCCGTTCCCGTTCCCGTTGACGTGACGAGGCGGATCGATGCCCGGCGGTGGACGATCCTCCCCACGCTCTTACCCAACACGACGAGACAGGACGTCTTTGTGTGATGGTGCCGGCTGGACACCCGTGATCCGGTGCCGAGGCGCTCGCCATGGGGCGGCGATCCTGACGGGATCATCACAAAGCCCTGCCCTGTGTCGTCGTACCGGGCAAAGAGCGCGGGAGAGGGCGATGGAGCGCGGGGCCGAGCTCTCCGGCGGGGTGGAGGTCAGGGGCCGCCCACTCACCTCGATCGACCGTGAGGCCGTACGCGACCCGCGACGATCCAGGGCGGCTGCTCAACCCTCGTGCGCGACGAACAACATTTATCGAGAACGGTGCACTTTGTCAGGATTATTTATTGTCATTGATGGCCAATTACCGCGTCGGCGATCGAGGGGGAACACCTCCCGCCCCGCACAACCTGAAACGACATTCGATAAACCGATCTGTTGAGGTTTCAATGCATCCGATCGCCGACGGGCCCATGGCCGATGTTCGCGATATGTACATGGCACACACCGCGATGCGTCGCGAGTTCACGCTGCTCCCGAGGCTCGTCTCCGACGTCGCGCCGGGCGACGTCCGGCGTGCCGAGGTCGTCGGAGCCCACGCCGAGCTGATGTGCCGCGTCCTGCACCTGCACCACGAGGGCGAGGACCACGTGTTGTGGCCGAAGCTCCTCGATCGCGGCGGTGAGGAGACCGCGGCCATCGTGCCCGCGATGGAGGAGCAGCACCATGCCATCGAGAAGGCCCACGCGCGGGTAACGGCGCTGCTTCCCGGCTGGCGCGCCACCGGGCGGGGCGGCGCCGAACTCGCGGAGGCCCCGGGCCCGACCATCACCAGCACGTCCGGGCCGGCCCTGGTCAGGGTCTCGCGGAACGCCGCGACCCTGCGCGCCCACCGAGCCGTAACGGGATGAGGCCGCACACCTGCGAAGACGGTGCGACGGTGGCTCGTCGGCCCCGCCGAGCAACCGAGAGTTCCCCCTGCCCCGCTCCCCGTGAGTTGTCTCCTCCAAAACCTCGCCAGCTCGTGGGTTGTCTCTTCTGAGACCTCGCTAGCTCGTGGGTTGCCTCCTCCAAGACCCCGTTCGCTCGCGAGTTGTCCCCTCTAGGACGAGACGGCACGAGCTTGTGCGAGGTCGTTCGCGACGCCTCACCCATCACCTGGCGCTCAAGCGCCGTCCGGGGCCGACGCGGTCGTGTCCAGCCCTTATGGACGCCGGTCCGGCAGTAGTGACGCTTATCACCGTTGTCGACGCGCCATCACCGTCACAACCGTTGGCTCTGTTTCGTCGTGTGAGTAAGGCAAGGTTAGGGGCCCGAATGCTTTCCTTGACGGCCAGGCGCCGCTCATTTCAGTTCTCACACTGGTCATTCATGTTCGCGGAAATCGCCGTCTGGTCATTCGTCGTCCTGGTGGTGACCGGGGCGGTGCTGATGGTGTTCTACGACCCGGGCATGTCCCAGGTGACCTATGACGGCTCGTACAGCCCGCTACGCGGACTCCTCGTCAGCAAGGCCTTCGACTCGACCATGCATCTGAGCCTGGAGCTGCGCGGCGGCCTGCTCATCCGCCAGATCCACCACTGGGCGGCGCTCGTCTTCGTGGCGGCCGTCGTGTCGCAACTGCTGCGCATGTTCCTCACCGGCGCGTTCCGCCGCCCGCGCACCGGGCAGTGGCTGATCTGGGTGACGCTGCTGGCGCTGGGCATGGCCGCGGGCGAGACCGGCAACGTCCTCCCCGACGACATGCTGTCGGGTGGCAGCCTATGGCTGATCATGTCGGTCGCGCAGTCCATCCCCGTGGTCGGAACCTGGGCGCTGTCGCTGCTGTTCGGCCCCGATTTCCCCGGTGACCGGGTCGTTCCGGTCATGTACGGCGGGCACCTGCTGATCGCGGTCGTCATGGCCGCGCTGCTGATCGCCCGTGAACTGCTGGTGCGGCGGCACGGCCACTCCCGGTTCGTCGCCTCGCTGCCGGCGCGGCGGAGCGCACGCCCGACGATGGCGCTCGCGACGATCGGCATGCTGATCATCCTCGGATTCGGCTTCCAGATCGCCCCCATATGGCTGTACGGCCCGGCCAAGCCGACGCAGATCTCGGCGGGCTCGGTTCCCGGCTGGTACATGGGGTTCCTCGACGGTGCCCTGCGGATCATGCCCGGATGGGAACTCACCATCGGCGACCACACGCTCAGCCTCGCGGTCCTCGTCCCCGCACTGGTGATACCCGGGATCTTCTTCACCGCCCTGGCCGTCTACCCGACAGCTGAGCGCTTCCTTGTCTCGCGACGCGGCCGCCGCGACGCGCTGGGCCGGCCCAAGAGCGCAGGCCTCAAGGTCCGCGAGACGCTCGCGCACGACCTGCTCGACCGGCCGCGCGAGACGCCGGTGAGGACGGCCGTCGCGGCCGCCGGCGTCACGTTCTACGGCCTGCTGTGGGCGGCCGCGGCCAACGACCAGATCGCCCTCTGGTTCCACCTCACCGTCGAGGCCGTGACGATCTTCTTCAAGTTCGCCGTGGTCACCGGCCCCGTCATCGCCTTCGTCGTGACCCGGTGGATCTGCCTCGCGCTCCAGCAGGCGGATCACCACGTGGCCGAGCACGGCGTGGAGACCGGGATCATCACACGATCCCCAGATGGCGGGTACCACGAACGGCTGGCACCGGCGCGACAGGAGCGCCGGGAGCCGACGATCACCTCGGGGAGATGAGAGTGACACCGAACAGGCCACAGGTGGTGATCGTCGGAGCCGGGGTCGCCGGATACCAGGCGGCGCTGACCCTGTCCCGCGAGGTGGGCGGCGGCGTGGAGATCGTGCTGGTCAATCCGGCCGCCGTCACGCTGCCCCCGGAGTTGCTCCCGCAGCTGATGACGGGCGCCCTCGACCCGGGTCAGGTGAGCAGGCCGCTGGCCGCGATGCTGCCGCGGGTGCGGGTGGTGCTCGGCACGGTCACCCACATCGACACCCACGCCCGGCGCGTCCTTTACGAGCGCGGCGTGCTGGAGTACGACCGACTGATCATCTCGGCGGGAGGTGTGAGCGAGGTCGCTCACACCTCCACGATCTCGGCGCACAGCGTCGGCTTCCACAACGTCGGCCAGGCCCTCCATCTGCGCGATCACATCCACCGGCAGCTTTCCCTGGCGGCCGCGAGCACCGATCCCTTCGAGCGCGCGGCGTGCTGCACGTTCGTCGTGCTCGGCGCGGGATACGCGGGTACGGCGGCGGCCTCGGCCGGGCAGTCGCTGTCCCAGTCGATCGCCCGTCGCTGTTCGCGGTTGCGCCGGCAGCCGATTCGCTGGATCCTGGCCGATCCCGCCGAGCGACTGCTGCCCGACATGCGGCACCGCCTGTCCAGGACCACGGCGCGGGTGCTGCGGTCGCGGGGCGTGGAGGTCCGGACGCGGACCTCGATCGGCCAGCTCACCTCCCGGGGGCTGCGGCTCACCGACGGCGAGTTCATCCCCACTCGCACGATCGTGTGGAGTTTCGGGGTGCGTCCCGATCCGCTCGTGGTCACCCTCGGACTCGCGGCCGAGCAGGGCAGGATCAGGGTGGACGAGCACCTCGCCGTGCCCGGCGTTCCAAACGTCTACGCCTGCGGCGACGTGGCCGCCGTCCCCGACCCCACCAGGCGCGGCAGGATCGCCCCGATGAGCGGGCGGCATGCGCTGTGTCAAGGCAGGCTGGCGGGCGCCAACGTCGCGGCCTCCCTTGGCTACGGCTCGCGCCGGCCGTACCGGCACCGGATCCAGGACTCCATCGCGGGCCTGATCCGTACGCCGGAGCAGCCGCTGCGGGTGGCCTGAAGCGTGTGGCCCGGAGGCGGCGGCACGCTCCGGTTACGAGCCCGGAGGAAGGCCGCGTGTCGTTCGGTCGGCGCCCTGGCCGGTCCAGGCGCGCAGCTTGTCGGGGTTGACGACCATCCATATCCGGGTGAGCACCTCGCCGCGGGTGTCGGTCGCGATCACCGCCACGGCGACGCCGCCCCTGCGGATGACGGCGCCCGGCCGTCCGTTGACGTCCTCTTCACCGAGTTCCATGTCCGGTTGCTTGCGCAGCAGGCCGAGGAATAGACGGGCCACCTTCTGGGCGCCGACGACCGGGCGCAGAGCGGCGTGCACTTTGCCTCCGCCGTCGGAATGAACGACCACACCGTGATCCAGCGTGGCGACCAGAGCGTCGATGTCCCCGCCCTCGCAGGCCTGCCTGAACGCGGAGATGACCTCGCGGTGCCGCTCGGCGTCGTTCGCCGGGCGGGCCCGTTCCCCGGCCAGTCTGCGTCGGGCGCTGACGGCGAGCTGGCGGCAGGCCGCCGGGCTGCGGCCGGCCACCTCGGCTATCTCGGTGAACGGCATGCCGAAGACGTCGTGCAGCACGAACACGACACGTTCGGCGGGTGTGATCGTCTCCATCACCGTCAGCACGCCCATGCTGACGGAATCCTGCAGCATCATCTGGTCGGCGGGGTCGTCGGCCAGGTCGGCGGCGCTGGTCCAGGCGCCGTGGTCGCGCAGAGGCTCGGGTATCCACTCACCCACGTATTGTTCGCGCCGTGCTCTGGCCGACATCAGGTGATCCAGGCAGATCCGGCTCGTCACCTTGCTCAGCCACGCGATGGGCGACTTGATCTCGCGCCGCTCCCGCTCGGCCATCGTGTACCAGCGTGAATACGCCTCCTGCACGACGTCCTCGGCGTCGTGCGCGGAACCGAGCATCCGGTAGGCGAGCCCCAACAGGGTCCGGCGCTCGGCGAGAGCCGTGTTGTCAAGGATCCGCACCATCTGCCGTACTTCGTCTGTCATGCACCTATGACGATATTGCCGACGCGAATGTGAGTATCCGTACCCGCCCGCTGCCGTCCCCTCATCGGAGGGGGTTCCCTGGGGTGGCGCACACTGCCGTCCGATCGTCGCGCCGCCCGCTTCGGCCCGTCGTCGCCAGCGGGTTCGTGTCCCGGTGGTGGGGATCGACGTGCCGGGGCCCGGCTCGCGAGGCGGCCTTGCGCCGCCCATCCCGGCCGAAGTAAACAAAACTTTACATTGGCATGCGGAAATCGGCTGACGAATGTCCAGGCTGCGTCGTCAGGATGACATGCGAGCCATCACGCCGTCATCGGCGATCACGGTCCCTGTCCCTGCTCCCTACCTGGCCGGACTACCACGGCGAGCGCCCGGCCGTCCGCCGGCTCGGTGCAGCGCATGACGGTCGGCATCGACCACGCGACGATGGTCTTTCAGCGGCTGGAGGAGCGACCGGAGTACATGGTCATGACCCTGCACGGCCGGCGGACGTGGTCGGACACGGCCCGGACCGCCTTCTTCGCCGTCCCGGAGGTGTCGTGGAGCACCTTCACCGCCCGTGCCGGTCACACTGCCGGTCGCGGTGGTGCCGGCGGGGTGTCGTAGCGGTGACGACTCCGACGATCGCACTACTTGACGCCCATGGCACCGTGATCAGGTGGACGCAAGCCGCGGAAGACCTCCTCGGCTACCGCAGCGGCGACGTTCTCCATCGTCGAGGCGTGGACCTGCTCATGCCCGGGGATCGTGCGGCCCAGGTGTCCGCCTGGGCTCGCGGGTACGCTCACCAGAACCACTGGTCAGGCCTCGTCGAGGCCCGGCACCGCGACGGCCACCCGCTCCCGCTGCGCCTCGACGCCTGGCGGCTGGACCTGCTGGGCGGAGGTGTCGTCTGGCTCCTGCTGGCGACGCCGGCGCACGCCGACCAGCCGGGGGGCCAGGTGCTGGAGCCCTTCTTCGGACCATCCCTCGCGGCCCTGTCACTCTGGGACGGCGACCTTCGGTGCGTCGGGCGCAACGAGACGGCACGACGCCTGCGGGCGCCCCTCCTCCCCAGCCGGGCCGCCGGCTCGCCGGAGGAGGTCGTGCCGGCAGCCGCGCTGCGACAGGTGCTCTCCGACGGCATTCCCCTGATCGCCAGAGAGTTTTCCCGGCCCCCGGCGGACGAGCGCAAGGGCCGCACCTTCTCCGTCTCGGTCTTTCGCCTTGACGACGAGGAGGGCCGATCGCCGGTCGTCTGCTCGCTGGTTCACGACATCACCCACACCACGGCGCGCCGGCGGTTGTCGCTGCTTCTCGAAGCGGGCGTCCGGATCGGCGCCACGCTCGACGTCAGCAAGACCGCGCAAGAGCTGGCCGATCTGGCCGTGCCGGTGCTGGCCGACTATGTCACGGTCGATCTCGCCGAATCGGTCCTGCCGGACGACGAACCTCTGCACAGGCTGGCCGCCTCGGACACGAGGATTCCCGTCTTCCGCCGCGCGGGCAAGGCGTCGAGCCACCCCGGACGCCGGGAGTCGCTGTGGGATCTCGGGGACGCCGTGTTCGTGCCTCCCCTGTCTCCCTTCATGAGGGTCATGTCCTCGCGCGCGTCGTATTTCGAACCCGTGCTGGACGCCTCGCCCGGCACCTGGCTCGACGCGGACCCGGACCGAGCCGAGATCATTCACAGCACCGGGGTACACAGTCTGATCATCGTTCCGCTCCTGGCTCGCGGTGACATCCTGGGCATCGTGGTGTTCGTCCGCACCGACAATCCCGAGACGTTCACCGTGGACGACCTCATGCTGGCCGAAGGGCTGGCCGCCCGCGCCGCGCTGAGCATCGACAACGCCCGCCGCTACACCCGTGAGCACACCGCCGCCCTGGCCCTGCAACGCCATCTGCTGCCACGTGCCCTGTGCGGCGGTGGCACGCTCGAGGTGGCCGCGAGTTACCGGCCCTCCGACATCCATGCGGGCGTCGGAGGAGACTGGTACGACGCGATTCCCCTTCCCACCGGTCACCTCGCCCTGGTCATCGGCGACGTGACCGGCCACGGCATCCCCGCCGCCGCCATGATGGGACGCCTGCGCACCGTCGTACGCACCCTCGCGCACCTGGGGCTTCCGCCGGAGGAGGTGCTCACCCACCTCGACCATGTGATCGCACAGATGATCGAGGAGGAGACCACGGCCGACGGCATCGGGCCCGACATCATGGCCGCCACCTGTCTGTACGCGGTTTACGACCCGGCGACCCGGCACTGCACGATGGCCGGCGCCGGTCACCCGCCCCCCGCCATCGTCGACCCAGCCGGCGACGTCACCTTCCCCCGCCTGCCGACCGGCACCCCGATCGGCCTCGGCCTGTGCTCCTACCGATCCCTCGACCTGTACCTCGCCGAAGGCAGCCTGATCGTTCTCTACACCGACGGCCTGATCGAGAGCCGCACGGACGACCTTGAGGCGGGAATGAAGCGACTGGGCGACGTCCTGGCCCGGACGACCCTCCCCGCGCCGGATCTGTGCACGGCGGTGCTCGATGCCCTGACGGGCGAGTCCTTCGAGGACGACGTCGCCCTTCTCATCGCCCGCACCCTTGGATGAGAACACTGTCCCGTTTCGGCAGGGCCGGGTGGGCGACACCGGGACAGCTCGGTCGCGGCGGCGGTAGAGCCGGGCCGGTCATCTTCAGCCGGCCCCCTCGACGGACTTGAGCACGGCGTCGGCGATCGAACGCGGGTCGACGCCGAAGTGCTCGCGCACGGACTCCCGGGTGCCGGAGAGGCCGAACCCGTCGGTGCCGATGGAGGTCCACGGCCGGTCGATCCACGGGCTGATCTGATCCGGCACGGCGCGCATCCAGTCGCTGACCGCGATCACCGGGCCCTTGGTCCCGGCCAGGGCCTGCTGGAGGTAGGGCACCGCGGTGGAGGTCATCGCGTCGCGGCGCAGCTCGCTCCACGAGGTGACCGACCAGACGTCGACGCCCACGCCGTACTCCTCCTGGAGCAGCCGCTGCGCGGCCAGCGCCCAGTGAATCGCGGTGCCGCTGGCGAGCAGATGGGCCTGGCCGCCGCCGCGGGAGTACCGGTAGATGCCCTTGAGGATGCCCTCGCGCACGCCCTCGGGCATCGCGGGCTGGGGAAGCGGCTCGTTGTAGAGGGTGAGGTAGTAGAAGACGTCCTCGCCGTCGGGCCCGTACATGCGCCGGAGCCCTTCGCGCACGATCTCCGCGACCTCGTAGCCGAAGGCGGGGTCGTAGGCGAGACACGCGGGGTTGGTGGAGGCGATCAGCTGGGAGTGCCCGTCGCCGTGCTGCAGTCCCTCGCCCGTCATCGTGGTCCGTCCCGCGGTGGCGCCGATCAGGAATCCGCGGCCGAGCTGGTCGGCCAGCGCCCACATCTGGTCGCCGGTCCGCTGCCAGCCGAACATCGAGTAGAAGATGTAGAACGGGATCATGGCCTCGCCGTGGGTGGCGTAGCTGGAGGCGGCGGCCGTGAACGACGCCATCGATCCCGCCTCGGTGATGCCCTCGATCAGGAGCTGGCCGTCGACCGCCTCCTGATAGGACAGCAGCAGGTCCCGGTCGACCGATTCGTAACGCTGGCCCAGCGGCGAGTAGATCCTGGCGGTGGGGAACAGCGACTCCATGCCGAAGGTCCTGGCCTCGTCGGGCACGATGGGCACCCAGCGGCGCCCGGTCTCCGGCTCCTTCATGAGGTTCTTGACCAGGCGGACGAAGGCCATCGTGGTGGCCATCGGCTGCTTGGACCCCTTGTGCAGGGACTGGAACGGTCCCTCGGCCGGCGCCGGCAGCGGCCGGTGGGAGACGGTCCGGCGGGGGATGGGCCCGCCCAGTGCGCGGCGGCGCTCGGCCACGTAGCGGACCTCGGGCGAGTCGGCCCCGGGATGCAGGTACGGCGGCAGGTCCGCGTCGAGCGCCTCGTCCGGCACCGGCAGCCCAAGCCGGTCGCGCAGCGCCCGGAACTCGTCCTGGGTGAGTTTCTTCATCTGGTGGTTGGCGTTGCGCGCCTCCACGCCGGCCCCGAGCGTCCACCCCTTGACGGTCTGCACGAGGATCACCGTGGGCGCGCCCTGGTGGTCGAGGGCGCGGCGGTAGGCGGCGTGCACCTTGCGCGGCTCGTGGCCGGCCCGCGAGCCGCCGACGATGCGCCGCAGGTCCTCGTCGGAGTACGGCACGTCCAGCCCGCGGAACAGATGCTGCCTGATGTAGGCCCCGGTCGAGGCGGCGAAGGTCTGGAACTGCCCGTCCGGTATCTCGCCCAGCCGGGACACCAGCTCGTCCGAACCGAGCAGCCCGTCCCATTCGGCGCCCCACAATGCCTTGACGACGTGCCAGCCCGCGCCCCTGAAGACACCTTCGAGCTCCTGCACGATGCGGGTGTTGCCGCGCACCGGCCCGTCGAGCCGCTGCAGGTTGCAGTTGATCACGAAGGTCAGGTTGTCCAGTCCTTCGCGGGCGGCCAGGGTGAGGGCCGCCGTGGACTCCGGCTCGTCCATCTCGCCGTCGCCGAGGAAGGCCCATACGTGGCTGAGCGAGGTGTCCTTGATACCGCGGTTGTGCAGGTAGCGGTTGAACCTGGCCTGGTAGATCGCGTTGAGCGGTCCGAGGCCCATGGACACCGTGGGGAACTGCCAGAACCCGCGCATGCTCCGCGGGTGCGGGTACGACGGCAGCCCGCCCTCGGGCTCGCGCCGGAACAGGTCGAGCTGGCCCTCGGTCAGCCGTCCTTCCAGGAACGCGCGGGCGTAGATGCCCGGGGACGCGTGGCCCTGGAAGTACACCTGGTCGTGGCCGCCGTGGAAGAAGTGGTTGAATCCGACCTCGTACAGCCAGGCGGCCGAGGCATAGGTGGCCAGATGGCCGCCGAGCCCGAACCGGCTGCCCCTGGTGATCATCGCCGCCGCGTTCCACCGGTCGTAGGCCGCGATCCGCTCCTCCAGTTCGAGGTCACCGGGGTAGCCGGGCTCCTGCGACGTCGGCACGGTGTTGATGTACCGGCTGCTCGTGGCCAGCCGCTTCAGCAGGTACTCGGCCCGTTCCGGACCTGCCGCCCCGCGGACCGCCTCCAGCGATTCCAGCCATTCCGCGGTCTCCTGCGGGTCAACGTCCTTCTCCATGTCTCCATTAAACATCCTATGATTGGTCATCGGACATTTTCGCCGTCATTGTGTACCGGTGAAACCTGTCACACGACTCCCGCCCCATGATCGGATCCGGTGGCGTGACGATCTCGTTGAACGACCGGCCAGACGAGACGACCAGGACGATCCCCTCACGCCCTCCGCGATCGCGGCCCTGACCCGCACCGAGGTGCCGATCTCACCGGTGCCAGGCGGTGTGGCGATACGGCTTGAGCCGCTTGCCCCGCACGTGCGCGACCAGGTTGCGCCCCAGCAGCCGAGCCTGCCGCACCGCGTGCCGGGCGCTGGGCACGATGAACTCTCCCGGCCGGGTAAGGTCCGGCACTGCGGCGCCCTCACCGGCCGCGAACGCGTCGGGGACGCCCGCCACCGTCAGGTACTCGGTGGTGATGATCCGGCCGCCGCGGTCCACCGGCAGCACACCCTCGGCCACGTGCGAGCCCGGCGGCTCACCCGCGGCCCACACCAAGGTGCCCGCGTCGAGCCTCGTCCCGTCCGAGAGCACCGCCACCCCGTCAGCCGCCGATGTCAGCCGGGTGCCGAGCCGCACGTCCGCAGTGCGGCGGGCGAGGATCTCCCGCGGCCCGCGCAGGATGTCGTCACCGGCCTCGACCAGGGTCCAGCTCAGGTCGGTGAGATCGATCGTTTCGTGGTCGGTCAGGGCCTCCTCGGCCAGTACCTGCATCTCGGCCAGCGCCCTGACGCCGGAGAACCCGCCTCCCACCACCACGAACGTCAGCGCCCTGCGCCTCACCCGTTCGTCGTCGGTACGGGCGGCCGAGAGCTGGGCAAGCACGTGGTCGCGCAGGTGTACGGTCTCGAAGCCGTCCTTGCAGCCGATCGTGTGTTCCGCCAGACCCCGGATGGGCGGCCCTTCGGTGATCAGGTCGGCCGTGACGACGAGGATGTCGTACAGGATGGTCCTGGCCGTGCCCTGGGCCGGCCGGAACTCGGCGGTGCGGGCCTCGTGGGCCGTCGGCGTGACATGTCCGGTCAGCACCCGCACCTCCTCGGGCACCCCTGCGGGCGAGGCGGCCACGGAGCGCGGCTCGATCGTGCCGCCGACCACGTCGGCGAGGATCGACGGGTCGTTCGTGGAGCTACGCGGGTCCACCAGCGTGACGCTCGCTTCTCCGGAACGGATGATCTTACGCAGCCTCATGGCACTGTGCGTGCCGACGCACCCGCCGCCCACGATCAGAATGTGCTTTGCCACCGCCTGTCTCCTTTCGGGCTCTTCATCTAACGACGGGATGGCATGGCCGTGTATAAGGACGTGCGCGTGACCGGCGCGGGAAACAGGTCGGCGCGGACGTGGGAACGCGAGCCCTGGACGACGTCGTCCAGGGCTTACGTCGTCATGTTCGCGTCGCGCCCGCCGGAGGGTCCTCGTGCCCTCGAAACGCGCCGAGCTTGTCAGGGTTCATCACGATCCACACGTCCGAGACGAGACCCCCGCAGAGGTGCAGGACGACGACCGCGGCCGTGGTGCCGGCCACGCGGACGACGAGCCCCGGCCCGCCGTTGATCGACGCTTCCACAAGGGTCACATCGGCCTGCCCGCCGAACAGATCGAGGATGTAGCGCGCGGCCTGCTCGGTGCCGCTGACCGGCTGCAGCGGGACGCGGACCCGGCCGCCGCCATCGGTGATCACGACGACGTCAGGGGCGAGCAAGGCGGTCAAGGTGGCGACCCCGTCCATCCCCTCGCAGGCGTCTTTGAACACCTGGACGATGCGGTCACGCCGGTGGCCGGGCGCCAGGGGGTCCGCCGGTCGGCCACCGGCCGCGCCTTCCCCGGGACGCGGGCGCCCGGTCGCGTGCGGCGGGCCCGGACGTGCCCTGTTCAGCCGGTCACAGCACAGGCGGCTCGTGACGCTGACGAGCCAGGCGGTCGGCCAGCCGACCTCCTCCTGCATGTCCTCCGGCATCGCGTACCAGCGGGCATAGGTCTCCCGCACCACGTCCTCGGCGTCGCGCGCCGAACCGAGCAGACGCTCGGCGACCTCACCCAGCAGCCGCCGCTCCCCCACGATCGCGCTGATCCCCGCGTCGGCACAGCGCACGGGCCGGTGCGGCTCAGACATGACGCACACGACGACGGCGGACGTGCCGGTTGTCGATCTGGTCGCGCCGGGTGCCGAGTACGGTGCCGCAGGGCATGCCGCCGGCCGCCCGGATCGTTCCGGACAGGCGGTCCGGCACCGCGTCCGCGTGGCCGCCGCGCGGGGGGCGGGCTTTCCACAGTTGTGTGAGGCTCATGTCCTAACGACGACGCAGGGGCCCTCCGAGTGAGGTGAACACGCGGGGCTCAAGCGGAAGCCGACGAGATCTTCCGGCAGCACCTCAAAAATCATCACATAACGCCGCGCTGTCCCGTCGTACTGAGCGAGGAGCCGAGAGGAGGCGGGTGCGGACCGGTGCGGCATGGCGGGCGACCACGAAGTCGATCCCATGAACCGATCGACGACCGGTGGGTCGCGATCCGGGCGGCACCGCTCGTAGCACTCCGCTCGCCGGGCAGAGCCCGGCACCCGCACCGGGAACGAGCCCGTCCACGGGCTCGTGTGACGGCGGGGGCGGGCGGGTGGTCGAGCGCACATCTCGTGAGACCCATTACGCCGGCCTCGTCCTTTCCCGTCGACGGTGACGGCGACAACGACCCCGGATTCGCGGACAGCGACTGGACGAACGCAGGAGATGATCCGATGCAAGCCAGGATGTTCCGAGCCGCCGCGCTCGGCGTGGCCGTGGCCGCGACCCTGTCCGGGGGGATCGCGCCCCCGGCCCACGCCGGCGGCGGAAACGCCACGACCACGGTGCGGACGGTGGGCGGCTCCGAAGGCCCGGGGCGCCTGGTGTCGGCCAAGGCCATCGCCGGCCTTGACCCGGTGCTCGGCTCGGTGGCCGGGCGGGCGGATCGGATCACCTATCGATCCCGGTCGCTGAGCGGTGAGGACATCGTGGTCAGCGGAGCGCTTCTCAAGCCGAAGGGCAGGGCCCCCAAGGGAGGCTGGCCAGTTGTGTCATGGGCACACGGGTCCAGCGGCATCAGCGACCGGTGCGCCCCGTCCAGCGTGCCGAACAAGGACGGCAAGGTCGACCTGTACGGTTACGGCGCCCTGGTCGCGGAGCTGCTGAAGGCCGGTTACGCGGTGGCCGCGACCGACTACGAGGGTCTGGGCACCACCGGCGAGCATCCCTACATCGTGGCCGACAGCGAGGGCCGTGGCGTGATCGACGCCGTTCGCGCGGCGGTCCAGGCCGATTCGACCCTGTCGACCTCGTGGTTCGCCGTCGGGCACTCCCAGGGCGGGCAGGCCGCCATCGCCGCCGGGGAACTCTCCAAGAGCTGGGGCGAAGGCCTCGACTTCCGAGGCACGGTCGGGCTGGCACCGGTGACCGACGTCGGGCAGGCCTACAACTACGGCTCGCCCTCTCCAGTGGACCGCGGCTTCTACCTGCTGGCTCTGCACGGCCTGAAGACCGTGCACACCGGACTGCGGTACGAGCGGTTCCTCGGCGGCCAGGCGATGGACATGCTGCCCAAGGTGGAGACGGACTGCACCGCGAAGATCTGGGAGGACTTCTCGGCCGACCTCGGCGACAAGCTGAACGACTACCAGTTCACCCCGCAGACCCCTGAGGCGGCGCTGCGGCTGCAAGGTTGGCTGGACGCGCAGAGCGTGCCGCGCGGGAGGACTCCGGGCCCGATGCTGCTGCTCCAGGGCGATCGGGACCCGTCCATCAAGATCGCGGTGACCAGGCAGGCGGTCCGCAACGCTCGCGCGGCCGGCACCGCGGCCGAGTTCCGTCTCTACCGGGGCAAGGACCACTACTCCGTGCTGACGCCCCGCGACCAAGGCGGCGCGGCCACCGACGTCATCGACTGGCTCGACAGGCACAGGACCCGTTAGCGGCAGGCCGTACACAGATCGGAGTGAAAGTCATGTCGACGGTACGCGCCGCGAGCGCCAGCCCGTTCACCGCCGTCCGCGACGGTGAGCGTGACGCCATCTACGCCGAGCTCCTGAGCGAAGGACCCGCCCATCCGGTGGCGGGGCGCTCGGGACCGATCGGGTGGCTGATCACCGGGCACGAGGAGGTACGGTCGCTGCTGTCCGACCCACGGCTGGTCAAGGGCGGCTGGCGGTACGGGACGTACGCGGCCAGGTTGCCGCGGGAGCTGGCCCGCGGGGCCCGCATCGCCCTTGGCACACTGCTGACCCGCTATCCCCGCCTGCGACTCGACACCGGCCCCGGCGCCGTGACCCGCTACCCGTCCATGGTCATGAACGGGCTCAACGCCCTGCCCGTACACCTGCGCTGAGTCTGGACGGCGTCAAAGGCTCTTTGCCCGCGACGGGGGATAAACATGGCGCACAGCGGCATAAATCGGGCACTGGTACCCCCTTGGATCGTGAAGGAGTGCCGTGGTGCCACCTGACCGGGAGCAGGCCGTCCCCTCCCTGCGCCTGATCTTCGAGGGAAGCGGCACCGGCGTGCTCGACGAGCGCGTCACCTTGGTCAACATCGCGTTCAGGATGCTCGGCTCCGCCAACGACGCCGAGGACGTCGTGCAGGAGGCCTACGCGCGGTGGTTCGCCCTGTCCGACGAGGCGCGGCGCGAGATCCGGTCGCCGGCCGCCTGGCTGGTGCGGGTGACCTGCAGGATCTGCCTGGACCAGCTCGGTTCGGCCCGGGTACGCCGGGAGCGGTACGTGGGGGACTGGCTGCCCGAACCGCTCCCGGACGAGGCCCGGTGGACCAGCGCCGGGAAGTCCCGGCCGGGCGATCCCGCCGAGCAGGTGAGTCTCGACGACTCCGTCAGCATGGGCGTGCTCGTCATGCTGGAATCCGTCACCGCCGCCGAGCGGGTCGCCTTCGTCCTGCACGACGTCTTCGACCTGCCCCATACCGAGATCGCCGAGATCGTGGGGCGCAGCCCGGCGGCCTGCCGTCAGCTGGCCGCCTCGGCCCGGCGCCACCTGCGGTCCGACCGGCGCCGCGCCGTGACCGCCCACCAGCATCGCGGCATCGTCTCCGCGTTCAGGATCGCCTGCGAGCACGGCGACTTCGACGGCTTGATCAGCCTGCTCGACCCCGAGGTCCGCGTGCGCGCCGACGGCGGGGGAAAGGCCCGCGCGGCTCTGCGTCCGATCCTGGGCGCCGAGAAGACCGCGCGCTACTTCCTCGGCCTGTTCCACAAGCGATTCGCCCAGGAGATCGTCGAGGAGAACGTCAACGGCTGCCCCGGGCTGGTCGGCTACGCCGACGGCGAAGTCCACTCCGTCATGGCCATCGCCGTCCGGGACGGCCGCATCACCGACATCTGGCGGATCGTGAATCCCGACAAGCTCCACGCCTGGAACGGGCCGGGGCAAGGTCGCCGCGCGGCTGACCGGCGTTGACGGCGCCTGCCTCCGCTTCACCGAAGATCGTCAAGGCATACACCGAGAAGGCGCCCCGGGAGCTGACGCACGGGTCACGCCCGCGGCGAGACGATCGGATCCCGCGAGCGGCCGTCGCGTCCGGCACCCGCTCGATGGCCCTCACGGTAAATCTTTCCAGCCGTACCCCGAACGTCATCACAATCGACGGTCCTGTTCCGTCGAAGAGGAGGAGACCGATGGAGACGGGGTGATGAGGAGAGCGCACAGTGCTCATGGGTGACGATGTGGACGATATGTCGGCACGTGAGCACGACAGGGCGACGTGGCGGCGCGTGCGCCGACCCGGTTCGGCACCGTCCCGTGCTCTCGGTCCGACGGCCGTGACGCCAGGGACAGGTTCACGGGCCGACCCGTCGCACCGCCGGAGCCGGGAGTGCGCGTGCCCGAGGACGAAGTCGTCTCGCGGCGGCCCCTTGATCGCCTCCCTCCTTGGACCACTTCCCGGTACACGAGAGAACGGGGACGGCCATATGACGAATCGTGGGATCGAGCAGCAGCTCAGAGCGGGTCTTTCCGGTCCGGGGGACATCGGTGAGCCGATGGCGCGGCGCATCGCCGAGGATCTCGGCGGGACCTGCCGTTCCGTCGACGTCGACGTCAGCGGACCGCACGGCATCGCGGTGCGGGCCGGAACGCGGGAGAGTCGTCGTGCCGCCTGACCGGGAGCAGGCCCCCTCCTCCCCGCACCCGATCTTCGACGAGCGCGCCGCCGTGATGGTGGATGAGCGCGTCACCCTGGTCAACATCGCGTTCAGGATGCTGGGCTGCGCGCATGAGGCCGAAGACGTCGTACAGGACGCCTTCGCACGATGGTTCGCCCTGTCCGACGAGGCGCGGCGCGAGATCCGGTCGCCGGCCGCCTGGCTGGTGCGGGTGACCTGCAGGATCTGCCTGGACCAGCTCGGTTCGGCCCGGGCGCGCCGGGAGCGGTACGTGGGGGACTGGCTGCCCGAACCGCTGCCCGACGACTCCCGGTGGGCCAGCACCGGCAGGAACAGGGTCGGCGATCCCGCCGAGCGGGTGACTCTCGACGACTCCGTCAGCATGGGCATGCTCGTCATGCTGGAATCCGTCACCCCCGCCGAGCGGGTCGCCTTCATCCTGCACGACGTCTTCGACCTGCCCCACACGGAGATCGCCGGCATCGTCGGGCGTACCGCGGAGTCCAGCCGTCAGCTGGCCGCCTCGGCCCGGCGCCACCTGCGGTCCGACCGGCGCCGCGCCGTGACCGCCCACCAGCATCGCGGCATCGTCTCCGCCTTCAAGAACGCCTGCGAGCAGGGTGACCTCGACACCCTGATCAGCCTGCTCGACCCCCAGGTCACCGTGCGCGCCGACGGCGGGGGGAAGGCCACGGCGGCCCGGCGCGCGATCCTCGGTGCCGGGAAGACGGCGCGTTACTTCCTCGGCCTGCTTCGGAACAGGTTCGCCCAGGAGCTCACCGAGGAGAACGTCAACGGCTGCCCCGGGCTGGTCAGCCATGTCGGCGGCGAGGTCAACGGCATCGTGGCCTTCGCCGTCCGCGGCGGCCTCATCACCCAGATCTGGGTGATCGTGAACCCGGACAAACTCCATGCCTGGAAGGAGTCCGGCCTCTGAGGGCCACGCCCCTCCGCGGGCCGCCGGCGCCGGCGGCCCGAGCCTCGGCACGATCGAACGCCCGGATCCTCATCACATTCGCCCGGCTCATTTCGTCTTGTTGACAAGGCGTAGCCAAGGCAAAGGTGGAACGACGATGAGAGCCGACTCGCTGGCGCGAGCACTCGATGAGCGGGTCGGCGGGGCCGGCTTCGTAAATGGCGGCGCGTGCGGAAGGGGGTATATCTCTGACGATTCAGCGGGCGGAAATGTGAGGTCCGGAAGATATGAGATATGACCTACTGACCGACTGAGGGAAATGGTCAGTCATTTCCTATACTGAAGACATGAACAATGAAAACAATCGGCGCGCACTAATCGTCGGAATGGGAATCAGCGGTATGGCGACGGCGATCCGGCTGCGTCAGATCGGCTGGGAGCCCGTCATCGTCGAACGAGCGCCGCGGCGCCGAAAGGGCGGCTATTTCGTGCTGCTGTGGGGAGCGGGACGCGCCAGCGCCGAGCGGCTGGGCCTGGGACCCGGCGTGGCGGACCACACCTCTCCCAATACCATTCACTACGAAGTCGACCGGCACGGTAACAGGACCAGCATGGCCATTCTCGGTAATCTCCCGGACGGTCCGCGCATGATGCGCCGGGGCGAGGTCGAGGACGCCGCGTTCGAGGCGCTGCCCGACGACGTCGAGATTCGCTTCTCCACCGTCCCGACCGAGATCGAGCAGGACGACGACGGCGTCGACGTGACCCTGCACAACACCTTGAGTGACGAGACCGTGATCGAACGGTTCGGCCTGGTCGTCGGCGCGGACGGGCTGCGGTCGACCGTACGCAGGCTGGTGTTCGGCCCGCACGAGCGGTACATGCACCGGATGGGCGGGATCACCTGCGCGTTCCAGCTGTCGAAACCCCTGCCCGGCCTCGCGCAGGAAGACACCGCCGTGCAGCTCGAACCGGACCGTGGCCGCGCGATGTGGGTGTTCGGGTTCCAGGACATCATCCCCACGGTGATGCTCACGTACCGCACCGATGACATCGACGCCGAGTTCCGGCTGCCCCCGGCGAAGCGACTGCGCCAGGTCTTCGGTGACCGGCCGACGGGCAAGCTGCTCGGCGCCGTCCTCGACGAGGCCGACACCGTGCAGGACATCCTCTTCGACTCGGCCGAACAGGTGCGGATGGATTCCTGGCACCGGGGCCGGGTGGTCCTGATCGGTGACTCGGCATGGTGCGTCACCCTCTACGCCGGGATGGGCGTCTCGGCGGGGCTGGCCGGATCGGACCTGCTCGGCACCATGCTGCGGCGGCATCCGGACGACCTCGCAACAGCGATGACCGAGTGGGAGCGCAAGCTACGGCCGGCCGTCACCGAGTGGCAGGGCTCGGCCGAACCGATGCGGCAGTGGTTCAATCCCTTTGGCCGCCGCGAGGCTCTCGTGCGCCATTTCTGGACCCGAGGCGAGGATTGGCCGGTCATCGGGCATTATGTCCGGCAGTTCTTCATGCGCGGCAGGGTCGCGAAGAACGCGGACATCGCGGCGGCCTGAGCCTGAAGGAGTCGCGGTGACCGAGCTCGTGCGGCACGACCCGGCCAAGGTCGCGCGCATCCTGAAGGTGACGCGGGAGCTGGTGCTCCGCCACGGAGTGCGGAGCATCAGCGTCTCGGAGATCACCCGGTTGGCGCACATCGGGAAGGGGACGCTCTACCTGTACTGGCGGACGAAGGAAGACCTGATCGCCGAGCTGATCGTCCGTGACTTCCTCGACGCGGCCGAGTACCTCCCCGACCTCGGCGCCGACGTCGACGCCGTGTGGCCGCACCGGCTGTGCTGGGAGATGCTCCGGACCACCCTGCTGGGTCACCCGTTCGTGCGCGCGGTGCAGGAGGCCGACGTGCACATGATCGGGCTGCTCACGGAGCGGGAGGAGACCCGGCGCCTGCTCGACCTGCTCGGGCCCGGTGTCCTGTCCCGTGACCTGCTCAAGGTGTGGCGCACCCACGGCCTGGCCAGGGACGACTGGACCTTCGCGCATCAGACGTACGCCATGCGTGCGCTGGTGGGCGG
Organism: Streptosporangium sp. LJ11; assembly: GCF_051918945.1. Lineage (NCBI taxonomy): Bacteria > Bacillati > Actinomycetota > Actinomycetes > Streptosporangiales > Streptosporangiaceae > Streptosporangium > Streptosporangium sp. LJ11. The sequence goes on along the minus strand of NZ_JBPXMB010000043.1, from coordinate 12,118 downwards.
CTTCTTCGGGCTGATGACAGGGGCCGGCGCGGAGGCGCTCGACGATCGGCGGGCGGTGTTCGAGGCGAGCGTACGCGCTCTGCTCCACCCACCCGACCGGACCGGGGCCGATGCCGCCGATGTCGCCGATGTCCGGGCCGCGGCGGCCGCGGCGCTCACGCTGCTGAACGAGCGCCGCGCCTTCGTACAGCGCCTGCTGCCCCCTGACCGGTGACGCGTGACGACCGTGCCGATGCGGGCCGCCGCCGGAGAGGGGGTGGATCAGGCCAGTGGCGCGCGCCGTCCAGCGGGCCCGATCCGGCGTGACGTCCGGGACCTGTACGAGGTCCGGATCGGACGGTCGGCCACGGCCACCCGGCCGGCGGATCGCTGTGGCGACAATCACATCGCGGTTCTATCACAAACGGAAGCCCGATTTCTTCGTATTCATGACGCACCAACCCCGACGACAAGGGACGGCCGATGACGAACACCCAGACTGCGCTGCTTCGTGACCTGCACAGATCCGGTGACCCGCTGATCCTGCCGAACGTGTGGGACGTGGCCTCCGCCACCATCGTGGCCGAGGCGGGAAACCCCGCCCTGGCGACCGCCAGCGCGTCCATCGCGGCCATGCTGGGGTACGACGACCACGAGGGCGCGCCCGTTGACGAGATGCTGGACATCGCGGCCAAGATCATCCGTGCGGTGGACGTACCGGTGACCGTGGACGCCGAGGCCGGATACGGCCTGCCGCCCGCGGAGCTCGTCGAGCGGCTCATCGCCATCGGCGCGGCCGGGTTCAACCTCGAGGAGAGCGACCATCGCGCGGGCGGCCTGCTCGACGTGGACACGCAGGCCGCCCGCATCGCGGCGCTGCGGGCGGCGAGCCCTGACCTGGTGATCAACGCCAGGATCGATCTCTTCCTGACCGGTTCGCCCTCGGTGGAGGAGGTCGCCGAACGCGGCCGCCGCTATCTCGAGGCCGGCGCCGACTGCGTCTTCCCCATCCTGGCTCCCTCGGAGGAGGTAATCGCCGACCTCGTCAAGGCCATCGCAGGACCGGTCAACGTGACCTTCCTGCCCGGCATGGACCTGGGCAGGCTGGCCGCGCTCGGCGTGGCACGGGTGTCCTTCGGTCCCATGACCTACTTGACGGCTCTGGAGGCCCTCAAGTCCATGACCGGCCGGATCCTCTCGGGCCAGGACCCCTACAACGCCTGACAGTCGTACAGGACACCCGCGCGGACACGGCCCGGGCTCGGCCGGTCGCCTGTTCGGGCGGAACCATGAGGTGAGAGGGACGCGTGGCGGCGAGTATGCGGCCCCCCGCGGTTTCGAGCCCGGTGCGCCCTCACGGGGCGGGAAGAGGACGGCGGCCGCCCCTTCCGCCGGGTCGCGCCTCCGCGCATACGTGATGACGAGGCCGCACGGCGGCGCCCGTCCGGTGAACTCAGCCGAGGATCCTGCGAGCCACCGCGGTGATGTGCAGTTCGTCGGGGCCGTCGAGGAGGCGGGCCATCCGGCCGGTGCGGAACAGCGCGGGCAGCGGGGTGTCGGGGCCCAGCCCGGCCGCGCCGTGGACCTGGATGGCCGCGTCGGTGACCTGGTGCAGCATCCGGGCGGCGGCCACCTTCGCCAGGCCGGTCTCGACTCTGGCGTCCAGTCCCGCCTCCACCAGGGCCACGGCCTCGAACACCAGCGGGCGGATGGTCCTGATCGCGAGCAGGGCGTCGAAGACAAGCGCCTGGACGAGCTGGAGGTCGGCGAGTCGTCCTGAGGATGCCGGCCGTGAGCGGGCCCGCTCGCGCATGAGGGTGAAGGCGCGTTCGGCCTGGCCGAGCCAGCGTAGGCAGCGCAGCAGGCGGCCGAGCCGTACCCGTTCGGCGATAACCCGCAGTCCTCGCCCGGCCTCCCCGGGGAGGTGGCCGGGTGGGACGGTGACGAACCACTTGCGCCCGTGAACCGTCCGGGAGCCGTCGGACTCCTGGACGGCCCGGGTGGTGGTGAGGCCGGGTTCGGAGCCGGGCGCGTACGGTTCGGTCATGGCGTTGCACATGGTCAGCTGCCCGCTCGCCACCCGGGGCAGGTAGAGGTCTCGGACGGCGGGCTCGGCGTGTCCGGTCAGGGCGGTCACGTCCAGCACCGCCGTGGAACCGAGCACACCTGGGCCGAGATCGCCCTACGGGAGGAGGTGAGCGACGAGGCCACCGCGCAGGCCGCGACCGGGGTCGCCCACGTGCACGGCCGCCGCGACGGCGAGCCGCGTGGCCTGGCCGCCGACTACCTGACGACCGCGTGCTCGGTACTGGCCGTCCAAGCACTCCTGGCCGCTCTGATCGGCCGGGCCCGCGGCTGCGCGGTCGAGACCGTGCGGACCGGGGTGGACCTGGCCGGGCTGCTCGTCGTCGGCCAGTATCTGGCCGCCGCCACGGCCGAGGACGAGGAGGCGGTGCCGTTCTCGCCCGGCGGGCCGCCCTTCACCACGGCCGACGGCGTGTGCTTCGAGGTCGAGACCCTCGACCCGGCTGTGTGGACGACGTTCTGGCGGGCACTGGGCTTGGCCGAGCGCCTCGCCGGATCGGCGTGGAAGTCCTTCCAGTTCCGCTACGCCACCGCCTGCTGCCCGCTCCCCGAGGAACCGCACGCGCGGGCTCGCGCGGCGAACTGGGAGGGGGTACGGCACGCCGCGAAGGAGTCGGGAGCCTCGGTGTGCGCGCTGCGCTCCCTCGCCGACCGGCTGACCGAATCCCGCCCGGCGGCGCCCTGGCGGCTGTCGCCGCTTCTCTCGGTCTCCCGGCCACCCTCGCGGGACGCGACAGCCGCGACCGCCCGGCCGCTGGCCGGGCTCATGGTCCTGGAGGCCGGGCGGCGGATCCAGGCGCCGCTCACCTGCTGGGGGCGGGCGTGGTGCGGATCGAACCGCCCGGCGGGGATCCGCTGCGCGGCATGCCGCCCATGTGCGGTGACCTGTCGGCCCGGTGGCTCGCGCTCAACCGGGGCAAACGCGCGGTGGAGATCGACATCAAGTCGGCCGCGGGCCGGGCCGAGCTGCGCGACCTGGTCGCCGGCGCGGACGTCTTCGTGCACAACTGGGCGCCGGGCACGGCCGAGCGCCTCGGCCTGGACGACCGCGACCTGTCGGCGGTCAGCCCCGCCCTGGTCTACGCCTACACCAGCGGCTGGGCCGATCGGCTGGCCGACGTGCCGCTGGACTCGATGAGGCAGCCGCCGCCGTTGGCCGGGGATCGCAGCGCTGCTGGATCCCCAGCCATGATCACGGGCCATTTTCCCTGAAAAGGGGCCGGGTATCGAGAAAGTCTCACGTCCGCCATCTATCGTTCACAGCCGCCGACTACAGATCACCGGCACAGAAGTCTCAGGTGCGGCGTGTGCGGGTCAGAGGTCTTTCCAGGAGAGGGCGAGCGTGGTGTGGCGCTTGCGGATGAGCAGCCCGCCGTCGGGCGGGTCACCCCGGTAGGCGTCGATGCGAAGCCCCGAGGTCATGGGCCTGTCCGCCATGTCCCACGCCTGGATGTGGGCGACCAACTCGCTCGCCAGCCGCATCCTGTCCGGACCGTGGCCGCGCGCGATCAGAGTCCCGTCCGGTGACGGCTCCAGCAGGCAGAGGTTGTCGCGCTCGACGATGCCGACGGCCATCCTGAAGCCCGTCATGTCGAGCGGGGGCGAGGCCAGCCACCCGGGCCGCGCCTCCGAGATCGTGCACCAGCGGGGCTCGTGCACCGCGAGCCACAGGCTCAACCCGTCGAGGAGCTGGGAGAGGCTGGCGCTGATCTCGGTGGACAGCTCGACCACGGGTCCGTCGAGCGCCCCCAGCACGTCGCCGATCTCGCTCGTCTCGGGCAGCGAGATCGCCAGGTCGGACTCCCGGTCCAGCACCAGCGTCGTCTCCGGACCGGCGAAGGGGCCGCGCATCCGCATGAACCCGCAGGGCAGCACCGAGCGGCTCGTCCAGTGCCCGTTGTCCCGCTCCATCGCCACCGAGCGCTGCACCCCCCGCAGGTCCAGCGGGGCGACGAGGCGCCCGCCGGGCGCGAGCTGATCCAGCCACGCCGGGGCGAGATCCCACACGCCGACGGTGGCGATCACCCGGTCGTAGGGCGCCTCCGGGGAGAACCCCTCGGCGCCGTCGCCGCACACCAGCCTCACCTCGGGGTGGCCCGCGGCCGCCAGGTGCTCGCCGGCCGCCGCCACCAGATCGGGGTCGATGTCGACGCTCACGACCAGGCCCTCCGGTCCCACCAGATGGGCGAGCAGGGCGGCGTTGTAGCCCGTTCCCGTCCCGATCTCCAGCACCCGCTGTCCCGGCCGCACGTCGAGCTGGTCGAGCATCAGGGCCATGATCGCCGGCTGGGAGGAGGAACTGATCGGGCGGCCCTCCGCGTCGCGCTTGGTCACGATCGCGTCGTCCTGGTAGACGGCCTCCGCCGCGAGCCGCGGCAGGAACACATGGCGCGGCACCACCCGCAACGCGTCGGCCACGACCTTGCTGATGCCCCGCGCGCGTACCCGCGAGACCAGCTCTTCCCGTAACGCGTGCCACTCAGTCATCGCCGACCTCCGTGCCGTATGCGTAGTGCCCTGAGTTATATGCCCCCGCACATGTGGAACGTCCCCGTGGTACGCCGTCTCCCGGCGCCCGTGCTGGAATCGGGAGGGAAAGCGCACGGGTCCGGGCGCCGTGACGGTACCCCTCATACAGGTGCCGCGCAACGCCCACGCGGGCGCGAGATTTCTATGCCCGACTGGCTGAGAACGTAAGGGAACGGCTTTAACATCCCAGCATGAACAGCGATTTCGACTTCCTGCACGGCACCTGGGACATAGACAACCGCAGGCTCCTCAAACCGCTGAGCGGAGAAGACGAGTGGGAGGAGTTTCCCAGCGTCGCCGTCTGCCGCGGTTTTTTCGACGGCGCCGGCGTCTTCGACGAGATCACCTTCCCCACGAAGGGCTTCAAGGGGGCGTCGATACGAACCTTCGACGTCGAACGCGAACTGTGGGCGATCTACTGGATCGACAGCAAGACCGGAGTCATGCACAGTCCCGTCTTCGGCAGGTTCGCCGACGGGAAGGGCGTGTTCCACGGCGACGAGACCCGCGAAGGCACGCCCATCCGGATGCGGTACACCTGGTCGGAGATCACGCCGACCTCGGCCCTGTGGGAGCAGGCGTTCTCCGCGGACGGGGAGAAGACCTGGGAGACCAACTGGACGATGAGGCACACCCGCCGCGCGTGACACGGCACGGGGCCCAGGTGGGTGGAGGGCGGAATCGGCCGCCCTCCACCTTCGGCCCTGGGAGCGTGGACCGCTGTCCGGCATTCGGGGGACGGAGCCGGACAGCGATGAATCTATGCGTCCACCAGCGCGATGTATGCGTAGAAATGCATGCCTACTGCAGGCAGAACTCGTTGCCCTCGGGATCGGTCATGACCGTCCAGTACTCGCCGTGCTCCTCCACCGTCCGCACCTCGACGGCCCCCAGGGCGGCGAGCCGTCCCACCTCCGCCTCCACGAGCTTGCGGCGCTCCTCCAGCGGCGTGCCGGGCGGACCGCCCACGTTGACGTCCAGGTGGAGGCGGTTCTTGGCGGTCTTGCCCTCGGGCACACGCTGGAAGTAGAAGCGGGGCCGCCCCTCGTCCGGGTCCACGATGGCGGACCGGTCGGAGTGCTGCTCCTCGGGGATGCCCTGGGCGTTCGCCCACGCCTCCCAGCTGTCGAACCCCTCGGGAGGCGGCTGGAGGCGGTAACCGAGGGCCTCCGCCCAGAAGGCGGCGAGCGACGGCGGATCGTCGGCGTCGAAAGTGAGCTGGATGTCCATGAAGCCCCTATGCCCACTCGGCGAGGATTCTGGCCTCCTTCTCCGGATCGATGCCGTGCCCGCGGAACGACCGCTCCGCCGGAGGGATCTCGCGGAGCCACGCCCAGGTGTCGCGTACGGTCTCGGCGGCCGGACGGCAGTTCAGCCCGGCCGCGAGGGCCTTCGCCGACGACGTCAGCCAGACCGCGGCGAACTCGGGACCGTCCGGCGCCCAGACGGGGAACTCCGTCCACGGCCGCACCTCCCGGTCGAGCAGGAACCGGTCGTCGACCCAGACGAACTCGGCGTCGGAGCCGGTCACCGCGCGGCACTCGGCCAGCCAGCCGCCGTAGGTGACGTTGCCCGGCACCCCGCCGGCGAGGAACCGGTCGGCCTTCCCGGCCTCGGTGCGGTCGAGGACGAACGAGGCGAGGTCACGCACGTCGATGACCTGCATCGCGCGGTCAGGGTCGCCAGGTGCCAGGACCCGTCCGCCCCGGGAGATCCGGTCCAGCCACCAGGGCAGGCGGCCCACGTCCTCGTGCGGGCCGAGGATGAGACCCGGCTGGATGATCAGAGCGTTGCCCTCGAAGCCCTCCTCCACCGCCCGCTCGCACCCCGCCTTGAGCATGCCGTACTCGCCGTCCTCCGGTCCCGCGTCCGGCGCGCACTCGTATCGCGGCGAGCTCTCGTCGCACTCCTTCGCGGGGAAGTCGACGAGCGCCGAGATGCTGGAGATGTACGTGTAGACGCCCGCCCGGCCGCTGAGCCGGCGCACCGACTCGCCGACCACCCTCGGGATCCTGCCCATGACGTCGATGACGGCGTCCCACTCCCGGCCCTCCACCAGGCGGTCCAGGTCGGCCGGCACCTCGCGGTCGCCCCTGACCGCCTCCACGCCCGGCAGGTCCACCCCGCTGCGCCCCCGGTTGAACGTCGTGACCTCGTGCCCGCGCCGCAGCGCCTCTTCCGTGATCGCCCGGCCGACGAAGACCGAGCCACCGATGATCAGCATTCTCATGGCGCCTCATCCTGGGCGCCCGGCCGGTGCGTGACCACAGGCTTTCACCCGTGGCGCAAGGCATCCGCTCAGAGCGGACGGCTCGCGGTCGGAGGATGCTCCAGCAGGTGCACCCGGGCGGTGCCGATGTCGAAGTACATGCCGACCAACTCCAGGTGCCCGGCCCGGAACAGCCGGTCCACCTGCGGGTAGGTCCGCAGGTTCTCCAGCTGCTGGATCACGTTGACCCGGCAGAGGCGGTCCAGCGGCCCGTCGTCCTCACCGGCGCTCTCGCCCGAGATGAACCGCGCCAGGGTGTGGTTGCCGTGGCGCATCCAGCGGCCGAACGCGGGCAGGCCCGCCGCCTTCTCGCCCCCGCTGAGCAGCGCGGCCATCGCCCCGCAGCCCGAGTGCCCGCAGACCGTGATGGTGCGGACGTTGAGCGCGCCCGTGGCGTACTCGATCGCCGCCGCCACCGAGTCGTCCGCAGGCACCGACCCCAGCCGGGGCACCAGGTTGCCGAGGTTGCGGACGGTGAACAGGTCGCCGGGACCGCTGGCGGTGATCAGGTTCGGCACGATGCGGGAGTCGGCGCAGGTGATGAAGAGGTGCGAGGGCTCCTGCCCGCGGGCCATGTCGTGCAGGAGGGGGCGGACCAGCGGAGCCGTCCGCCGGTGGAACTCCCGCGCCCCGGCCAGCAGGTCGGGCACGGCGGGACTCTCCTCGCGGGGCGCGTGCCGGGCGGCGAGCAGCGGCTGACGGTTCGTCCGCTGCCCGTTCCTCCGGTGGGACCAGGGCAGCCACCACCGGTCGGGAGCACGGGGCGGCGTCTTGGCGGGGAACACCCGGACCCCGCTGGCCGCCATGGCGTACCACTCGTCGTGGATCTCGTCGATGTTCACGGTCCCGCCGGCGCGCTCGTACTCGTTCCGCCAGTCGTGGATGGCCTCGAAGGCCGCGTTGTCCATGAAGTCGATGTTCAGGTCGAGGTCGACCGCGGCCCCCGCGGGGATGGCCCGCAGTTCCGAGGTGAGCGTGGGCACCCCCAGGAAGGTCAGCGAGCCGGCGATCACCACGTGCCAGCGGCCGTCGGGCTCGGCCATGGCCCGCACGGTCACCCGGGTGAGGCGGCGCAACGCGAACAGCGCGGCGAGACCGAGGCCGACCAGCACGCCCTCGGCGAGACCGAGCAGCACCACCCCGGCCATCGTGACGACGTACACCGGGACCTCGCTGTGGCCGCGCAGGTTGCGCAGATGCCCCATGTTGACCATCTGCACGCCGATGAAGACCAGGAGAGCGGCCAGCGCCTCCATCGGGATCAGCGCGATCATCCACCCCAGCCCGACCGCGAACAGCAGGATCCAGATCCCATGCATGATCGTGGACCACGGACTGCGGGCCCCGGCGCGGACGTTGGTGGTGCTGCGGACGATGACCCCGGCCACGGGCAGCCCGCCCAGCGCGCCGGTCACCATGTTGGCCACGCCCTGGCCGGTGAGCTCCCTGTCGAGGTCGGAGCGCCTGCCGTCGTGCAGTTTGTCGACGGCCACCGAGCAGAGCAGCGACTCCACTCCGGCGAGCAGGGCCACGAGCAGCACCGCCCCGATGATCCCGTGCCAGTCGCCCTGGGGCCAGACGGGGCCGGCCCAGGAGTCCAGGCTGGCCGACAGGTCGATCCGGGTGACCTCCCAGCCGAGAGCCCAGGCGGTCACCGAGGCGACGAGCAGGGCCGCCAGCGGCGCCGGGAGGTTCCGCAGCTGCTGCGGCAGGCGGGTCCAGGCGATCAGGACCGCGATGGTCAGCAGACCGGCGAAGACCGCGTGCGTGTGATTGTGGATGATCTGGTGGGGCAGCTCGATCAGATTCTCGATCGCGGAGCGCTGCGGGCTTCCGCCGAGCACCACGTGCAACTGGGCGAGGGCGATCACCACGCCCACCCCGGCCAGCATGCCGTGCACCACGGCGGGGGAGACCGCCAGCGCCGAGCGGGCGACCCGGCAGACGCCCAGCAGCAGCTGCAGGGCGCCCGCGAGCAGAGTGATCATGCAGGTGGCCCGCCAGCCGTACGTGATCACGAGATCGGCCACCACCAGGGAGAGCCCGGCCGCCGGCCCGCTCACCTGGACGACGGAGCCGCCCAGGAAACCCGCCACGACGCCGCCCACCACACCGGCGATGAGTCCCGCCGCCAGTGGCGCTCCCGAGGCGACCGCGATGCCCAGGGAGAGGGGTACGGCCACCAGGAAGACCACCAGGGAGGCGGGCAGGTCATGTCGCAGCACGGGGGCGAGGCCACCCGCTGTCAGAACACCGTCGCTCTTCGTGTCCGTCTCCATGGGGCAGACCTTACGGTGCTGCCCCTCACCATCCGGGTGTTTACCCGAGGCCTTTACGGAGGGCGGAAAGAATCAGCGGTAATAGTCGGGGTAGTCGGGCTCCTGTGCCCGGTGGTGGTTGCCCCGCGAGCTTGCCCGGCCTCGTGCGTCGGAACCGGTGGCCGCGGCCTCGGGGGCCGGCGCCGTGCCGTAGAGCTCGCCGTAGCTCGGCCAGCTCGCCGCGTCACTCCCGTTGGGAGTGCCGGGCTCCGGCCAGGCGGCCGGGCTGGCCGGGCTGGCCTGCCGGGGCTCGTAGCCGTATCCACCCGACGGGCCGCCCGTCGCCGCCCCGCCCCGCGGGTCGGCCGGACGGTCCGGGGTGGAGGAGAAGGTCCGGGAAGGACCGGTCGAGGTGGAGACCGCCGGGCTCGGGCCGGTGATCGCGTCGTCCTCGATGGTGGCCCAGCCCGAGCTGACCTCGTACGAGCCGGCGGGCGGAGCGCTGTAGACCGGCGTCTGGTAGGAGGAGTAGGACGGGCCGGGGTCGTCGAGGATGTCGGCGGTGTTCGCCGCCGGCCAGCCCCCCGACGAGGGGTTCGTGGCCTGAGCCCACGGGTTGTCCGCCGGGTTACCGGTCTTGGGCGGCTGCGACGGGGTGCGGTAGGAGGCGGCGAGCGGGTCGGGCACGGCCGCGGCGGGGAAGCCGCCGCTGGTCGTGGGCCCCATGGGGGGCATCGGGGCACTGCCGCCGGGACCGGCGCCGGGCCGGCCGCCGGCCGGGCCGGGCCGGGCGCCGGGAGCGCCGTTGCCGGCCGCCGGGGAGGCGGCGCCGCTGGGCCGGGAGCCCGCGCCGTTCGCCGCGGAGCCCGCGCCGCGGCGGGAGTAGGAGCCGCCGAGCGGGTCGTTCAGCGGGTCGGGCCGGGACGGGCCGCCCTGGGCGGACCGGGGCGAGCCGCCGTTGCCCTGGGCGGCCGGCTGCGAGGACGCCCTGTTGCCGCCGCGACGGGAGCTCGCCCGGGAGGGGCGGGCCTCGCCGAAGGCGCCGGGAGTGGGAGCCGCGAAGGTCACGGTCTTCTGCTCGGCGAGCGAGGCGGCGGTGGGAGCCGGGTTCGGCTGGACCGGGGCCACCAGGTCGGAGAGACCGGAGGGCAGCGAGGCGGAGGCGATGGCCGGTTCGGCGGCGGGCCTGGCCGGTGGGGCCGAGGGGCGTTGCGGGGTGCCGCGGGACGGCTGGGGCCTGGTCGGCAGCGGAGCCTGCACGGTCACCGCGTCGGCGTCGACCTTCTGGTCGTCCTGCTCGACGGGACGGCTCGCGCCCATCCGAGCCGCCAAGGACCCTCCGAAACCGCCCTCGTCGGCCTGGAGCCGCGTCCAGTAGTCGTCGTCGTAGTCGTCCACCTGGCCGAACTCGTTCAGCCCGCGCTTGCCCCGCGAGCTCGGCGGCCGCGGCTGGCGTGGCGGCTTCGGCTCGTCGAACGGGGTCAGGTCGGGGGTGAAATGGTTCATCTTCGGTTCTCTGGTGGCGAAGTCGTCGCTGGACATGGTCGGAGTCAGCGCCTCCTTCTCCGCCATCTCCCGCAGACGCTCCGCGGGGAGTGCGCTCTCCCTGCGGTTCATCGACCGCATTCCCAGTGCCACGACGACGAGCACGAGGAGCACGACGGCGACCAGGCTTACTACGACCGCGATCATTGCACCACCCTCAAGGCCATGGCCTTACAGCGGCGCCGGTGAGGTCGCGCGGCCATCGACGCGACCTGCCCCCATGCATCACCTGCGCTTGGACATTGGATCTGATTGTGTCGGACCACTATGAGCGTTGTCACACCCTAAGTGAAGAATCGGTAACCATTACTACCTCCGGTGTTTGACCAGTCACTCGATGTGCGCCGCGGTGAGCCGTCCCCAGGCGATCGTCTTGTCCGCGATGCTCTTCAAGGTCTTGTCAAGGAGGGATCCCTTACGAAGCTCGACCTTGCCGTTCAGCGCGTAGACAGTGAAACGATAGTTCTCCTGGGTGTCGCACGGAGGGCTATAGCCCACCTTGCCACTCGTCGTGCTCCCTTCGACGGCTCCCACCGGGACGCTACCCTCCGGTAGCTCGTTAGTCCGCGGATCGATGCCGAAAACGACCCAGTTCACCTCGCCGCCGGTCCGTGAGTTGTTGTCCACCACGATCGCGACGGACTCCGTTCCCTCCGGCACGCGAGACCAGCGGAGCGGCGGGTTACCGGCCGAACCCTTGCACGAGTAGTCGGACGGCAGGGGGCCGCCGTCTCTGACCTGAGGGCTGGAGACGGCGATCGGCTCCAGCTGCAACCGTTCCGTCGAGGCCATGCCGTTGGCCATCCCGCAGCCCGAGGACATGACGACGAGCGCCGCGGCCACCGTCACCTTCGAGATGTGCCGCAGGCGGCGCGTAGACGTTTTCGGCTGCCCCATGCCCGATGATGCTACGCGGGTCTGGAAGATGTGCAGACCGGATCGCGAGGTTCTGCTGCGGGGAAAAAGCCGGAAATATGGGAAAATCGAGGGACGGAAGGGGTTGGAGTGACTTCCAAAACGAGTTTCGCCCGCCCGCCGGACCGCCGGGTCCGGGCCTCAGTCACCGCCCAGCTCCCGGTAGGGCTTCCTGAGCAGATCGACCAGAGGGATGTGCCGCACCTTCACCGCGGGCGGTTCAAGAGCCCGCAGCAGCAGGTCGGCCGGGGCTCCGGTGACGTCGGGCCGGGGCCGCAGGCGGATCAGGGAGACGGCGGGGGAGTAGAAGTCCCCGATCCGCTCCTCGAAGGTCTGTTCCTCGAAGGTTCGTTTCCCGGAGGCCCGCTCGTCGGCGGTCCGTTCTTCGGAGGCCCGCCCGTCCAACGGCCTGCCGCCGGATCCGGTGTCGTCCATCAGATTCTCCCGAGGGGGCCGTCGCTTTTAGGCGACGGGGGAATCGGGAGCGGGAGGGCCGTCAAGGCCCGAGCGTGCCCTGGCCGGTCAGGTCTGCGCATGT
>NZ_JBPXMB010000042.1:0-62743 GCF_051918945.1 Streptosporangium sp. LJ11 | reverse complement strand
GACGTCTCGAAGACCGTACGCATGCTCGCGTGCCTGGGCCGTGCGGCGGGCCCGGTCGTGGACAGCAGCCCCGTGTCTACGCCCAGACGTTCGGCCAGGTCGGCGCACGGCACGGCACGCAGCAGGCCGGCCGCCAGCTCGATCGCGACCGCGCCATCGGCCGGCTGCTGTTCTATTCAGGCGTCCGGATCGCCGAGCTCGTCGCCTTGGACGACGACGACGTCCCGGAAGGCTCCCCTCTATGGAACAAGATCCATTGTTAGGGGTGTCCTCACCTCAGGGCGGCCAAGCGACTCGGATGGTGTCTGCAGCGAATCAGACCAGCCTCGAAGGCGCAGCCGATCGGGTGCGGTAGACGTGCAGGGGTGAGTGAACCTCGCCGGGATCGATGGTCATCCCGGCGTACAGCGCTGCGGCGGCCGCCAGGTTGAACGATGACTCGGGGGCGCACGTGACATCGGAGGCCACCAGGTTCCCGGCCGCGGCACGCTCCGCAAAAGTGTCTGCGGCAGCCGCTGCGTCGGCGGCGTGCTGGCTCACGCCCCCGGGAGCCGGCTTACCTGCGCCCGAGACAAAGGCCTCCCACACGAAGAGCTCTGCGTCAGCGACGAGCCATCGCTCAGCATTGGTCGTGCATCGCAGACCAGGCGCCCCGGCTGCCACGCGCTCGAGAACCCAAGCCAACTGCACAAGCCCAGTGGCCAACGCGCCGCTGCCGGGGCCGGCCGACCACGGTCGAGAGCATCCGTCCACGGACTCGCCCTGACGGGCCCGGCCGAGCGTGGCCCAGCCGTCGGGCACACCGACGGGGCTAACCGGGACCACCAGCGGGGCTTCGAAACCCAGCGCCACAGGCAGCCCGGCAGCCACCGCCTCCAGGACGACCCTCGCGGCGCCCTCCGGGTGGCTGCCCCCGGCGCCGACCGGTTTCCGGGCCGGGAGATCGAGGGCGGCCCAGGCGAAGTTCCTCCGCACCGAGCCGACGTCGACGGCGACTACTCGGCTCCGACGACGGGCGGTCGGCGCAGGGCTCGTGGCATCCATCACGAGCTCAGGTTCACCTACTAGCAGGCCCATGTCACCTGTGTTCTCTTGGAGGCCTACATCTCACCTCGATGGTCATCTTGGGTTGTTGGCCTCTTCTCCCAGGTCACAGTGAGATGATCTTGTCAGATGCGTCAGGCACGTAGACCAGCCATGACGGCATGTTGCATCGAAGGCGTGACGGGGTGTTCGATCGGACCGCCTTGGCGGAGCTGGTCTCCATCTACCCCCTCCACCATCCGCAGGGACGCCGGGTGCACACCCTGGCCGCGCGGCTGCATGACCAAGCCTCCGTCATCGCCTGGCAGGACGAGCTGAGCCAGCGATGGATCCGCCTGCTGGCTCGCCTGGCCCGAATCCGTAACGCGATCACCCACGGCGGCCCCGTCACCCTGGCGGCGGTGGAGACCGTCTTCGGCTTCAGCGATCAGCTGGCCGGACAAGGCGTGTCGCTGGCGTTGAAAGCCGCCATGGACGGCTCCCCCCTCACCGCTGTCCACGTGGCCTTCCGCACAACCTCCGATGCCCTGTTCGACGACCTGCGCACGGTAAGTGATCCCGCGTCATTGCTCCACTTCTGAGGCCTCCGTCCGGCAGAGCTCGTTCAGTGGTCGGTGATGAGCGCCTCCAAGGCGGCGGCGCGGTCGGCCGAGGTGGGCAGGGTGTATTGGCGGGTGGTGTCGAGGCGCTCGTGGCCCATGAGCTCGGCGACCAGGATGAGGTCTTTGCCGGCGCTCACGAGCTGGGTGCCGAAGGTGTGGCGCAACACGTGCGGGCCGAACGGCTCGGCCGCATCGTCGTTGATGCCGGCCGCGGCGCCCAGGCGGGTGATGATGTCGCGGGCGGCCCGGTCGCTCAGGCGGCCGCCGCGGACGTTGAGCAACAACGCCGCGGTGGTGGCGGCGCCGGGCCAGGTGGCGCGCTCCTGCAGTCAAGCCTGCAACGCGGTGCGCAGGTCCGGGTGGAGGTCGACGGTGCGGATCTTGCCGCCGCCGTGGCCCTTGCCGAGCACCCGCAGCTCGCCCTTGCGCGCTGAGAGGCGCACGTCGGCCACCTCCAGGGCGACGACCTCGCCGATGCGCAGGCCCGCCAGGTAGGGCAGCAACGCGATCACCGCATCCCGGGCGGAGGCGTTCTTCTCCGCCTCGCGCAGGTAGCGGCGCACCCGGCGCTCGTCCAAGGCCTTGGGCGCGGTGCGCCGGATGGCGCGCTCGCGCCGCGCGGGGGTGACGGCCAGAGCCGCGCGGGCGTGGAAGTCGTCGACGGCCGCCAGCACGTTGTCGATCGTGGTGGGCGCGCGGCGGCCGTTCTTCAAATGGCGGCGATAGTCGCGCACCGCCGACCCCGCGGCCGCGGGGTCGGCGAGCGGGTCACCGTCCAGCATGCCGTCGGCCGATGCCTCGGCGACGAAGGCGAGGAACCCGCGCACCCGCGACAGGTACTTGGCCCGGCTGGAGTCGGCCAGCGGCGAGCCCTCCAGCGCGGCGCCGTAGTCGGCCAGCGCCCGGTCGTAGGGCGGCGGGAGTTGAGCGGGGCGGCGGCCCCGCAATCGTGGCTGCGTGTTTCCGGAAGTCGTTTCGAGCTCTTGCGCTACCGGCTTCTGCGCGTTTCCGGAAGTCATGCCCGGAGCCTACTTCCGGAATTGAGTAATTCCGGAAGGGTGCTGCAACGATCGGCTTAACGCTAGCGCTGACATGGTGGAACCGACCCGCCGTATCGCCGAGCAAGCGGATGTGCCAACGCCACGTTCGTGTGCGGCGTGCTTGAGGTGATCTTGCTGGGTTGCGCCCAACCGCCGGACACGGGGCTGGTGGAAGCGTGGCCGGATGTGGCCATGGGTGGCGCTGGTTACGGATGCCCCTTCCGTTCCCGAAGGGACGGCATCAGTGCCGGATGTCCCGTTTTACCTGGGGTTGGGCTGGCGAGGCCGGACACTTTCCGTCTCGGACCTGGAAGTTTCGTGCCAGGTAGAAAAAACGGTGAGGATGTCTTTGGTTGCAGCTGGGGAGAAGTAGGAAGGTAATGAACAGTCCACAACCTAAAAGGAGTATTCGTCCGGTTTATTTCGGTCCGACCTGACTTGTTGCGGTAATTGTATGTATCGACACGACTGCTTAGCGTTATTCGGCGTGGGCCCTCCGGGCCCGGCCGGGAGGCGTGCGATGGGGTTTTTGCGCAGTAGGACCACAGGATTCTCCGCGGTCGTCACGACGACGCTGAACCAACCATGGACGTTGTGGTTCCTGCGCGGGGAGGAGGCCGCACTGAGCGACACGAAGGCTCTGCAGTGGCGCAAGCCGCTGGCACAGGCGTTCGACGGGGCGTTCGCCACTCTGCCCGAGCCGTTCGCCAGCTGCAGCGACGGCGTCATACGCCTGAGCTCCGCCTCCACGCTCTTCCTGGCCGGCGACCAGTGCCTGGAGCAGGACTGGTACAAAAAAGTCCTCTACCAGGGGCCGATCACCAGCCATCCGGGTTTCGGGCCCTACATCCCGGCCGCGTTCCGCAGCGACCTCGACGTCGCCGTGCAGTTGCCCAACCTCTACGACATACGCCGCACCATGCTGATCAAGGGTGATCAGTGCGTGGTCATCAAGTGGGGCCAGGGCGTGGGCTATCAGGGCCCGCTGTCGGGCATGGAGGGCGCCGGGTGGAAGATGCTGCCCGAGGACATGAGCGGCGACTTCGATCACGCCGCCATGTGCCTGCCCGGCGGGGCACATCGAACCTTGTTCATCAAGGGCGACAAGGCGATGGACTTCGACTGGGACACCGGCCCCGTAGCCGTGGGCACCTGGGGTGAGGTGATGGCCGGCCTGGCCGCCCTGCCCGCCGACTTCCAAAAGCCCCGCCTGCCGGCCGCGGGGCGCTTCTCCGGCATCACCGACGGCGTGCGCATCGATCTGCGCGTCGATCTGGAGGGCGAGCTGCCGGTGGTCTCCGCTGACCTGTTCGACGCCGCCGACGGCGCCTACTTCACCTCCTTCGTGCTGGAGGGCGACGAAGCCGTCGAACTGCCCGCCGTCATCGCCGGCACCGCCACATTCCCCTCCCCCAACAGCAGACCACTGATTTCGGTGCAGGTGGACCGGCTGGCTCCCGGCGGCACCGCCACCCTCACCCGCAGCGCGCCCGACGGCAGCAAGGTCACCGTCTTCGACTGCTCTTACGTCTCGCGGTTCCTGCGGACCATCGACTGGGAGATCGACGCCATGACCGGCACCAGGCCGGCCGCCCAGTACGCCACCACCACCGATCCCCGCCCGCCCGGCCTGGCCAAGAAGATCATCACCGTCCAGTCGGCCTACGCCGAGGCCGGGGTCGAACTACGCCTTTCCGGCACCGCCAACGAGGTTCCCGTCGCCGAGGCCGGGGAGGACCTGAAATGGTCCGACGCCGAGCTGCACGCCGCGATGCTCACCAACTTCAGCGGCCACCGCGAGACCGAGCAGTGGAAACTGTGGAGCTTCATCGCCACCCGCCACGCCGAGGTCGCCGGCAGCCGGGGCGTCATGTTCGACAGCGAGGGCGAGTTCCAACGGCAAGGGATGGCCCTGTTCCATTCCACCCTGACCGATCACGGATACGCCGGAACGCGCAAGGAGATCCGCACCTACGTCCACGAGATCGGCCACGCCCTCAACCTGTCGCACTCCTTCGAAAAGCACCTGAACCGTCCCCCGCAGCCGCTCGGGCCGCGCGAGGGCAAGGGCGACCTGTCGTTCATGCAGTACGTCGACGTCTACGAAGGCCCCGACGGCGAAGAAGGCGAGGACGCCTTCTGGGAGGCCTTCGCCTGGCAGTTCACCCCCAGCGAGCTGCGCCACATCCGCCACGGCTTCTTCTACGACGTCGTCATGGGCGGCACCCCGATGGGAACGAACGCCGCCGAACGCCCGGCCCTTGAGCAGGTCGACCTGCCCCCGCCCAGCCGGTCGGGGCTGCGGCTGGAACTGACCGGACGCGAATCCTTCTCCCACGGCGAACCCGTCACCGCCGAGATCAAGCTGTCGCTGGACGGCAGCACCCCCCAGGCCGAGGCCTTCCCCAACCTCAGCCCCCGCGGCGAGACCCTGACCATCCTGGTCACCGACCCGGCCGGAGACACCCGGCCCTTCCGGCCGATCGCCCGCGCCTGCGGCAGCCCCAACCACCGCGTCACCCTCGACGCCGACACCCCCGCCCTGTACGACAGCGCCTACATCGGCTACGGCGCCGACGGCCTCACCTTCCCCACACCCGGCACCTACCGGCTGCGCGCCCTGTACCGGGCCCCCGACGGCTCCACCGTCACCTCCCCTGAACACTCCATCGAGGTCAGCGCGCCGCGCGATGAGGAGGACCGCAAAGCGGGCGATCTGCTGATGGGCTCCCAGCAGGGCACCCTGCTGGCCCTGCTCGGCTCTGATGCTCCGCAACTGCAAGAGGGCAACGACGCCCTGGAGGAACTCATCGCCTCCCACCCCGACCACCCGCTGGCCGTGTACGCGCACATGGTCAAGGGCACCAACGCCGGACGCCACTTCCTCACCCTCACCGAGGGCGGCGTCGAGGTGCGGCCCGCCGACACCACCACCAGCATCGAACAGCTCGAAGCGGTCGTGGCCACCACCCTGGACCCGAACACCGACGCCGGCGTCGACAACATCACCCTCAACGAGACCATGCGCCGCCTGGCCCGCGCCCACGCCCGCGCCGGCGACCTCGACCAGGCCGACACCGTCTTGGACCAGCTTGTGGACACCTTCCGCGACGAGGTCCCCGCACCGGTACTGGCCACCATCGTCGAACAGGCAGAAACCACCCGTACCGAGCTGCACGACCAGGCCTGACCAAGCCCAGCCTGCGCTGTCGCCCCCGGGGGCGATGCAGGCCAACGTGCCAGGTGGGTAACACCAAGAAGCCCCTGCTCGTCTCCAACGAGACCGGTGGGGGCTTCCCGCGCTCACCCTGTCAAAAGATGTGACAGTAACCCAGGCTCATCGGTCCGTTCCTACTGGCCCCCGAGGTTGGCGCTGACCGTGTTGGGGGTCATACCGAGCAGCTCGGCGATCTCGGAGGGCGTGAAGTCGCTCATCGTCCAAGCCAAAATCTGGCGCTGTCGAGGCGGCAGGCTCCGGAGCGTCTCCAGCGCGTCGTGACGGGCCTCCCATTCTGCGGCGGCGTCCGGGCGACTGCGGCAAGGGCCGAAAACGTGTCACGCGGTACGCGGACTCTCCCTCGCGTTCACCAGCGCCGAGGAGTGGTACACGATGACCGGCAGTCCCGTCCCGCTCGCCGGCCGCACCGCACGCACCATCAAGACCGCAATCGTGCGCGCCGTCCGCGAAGGGCTCCCCGGAGGTCTTTCCGACAAGCCCGGTAAGGAGCGGCTCGGCTGAGGACGACGACGTCGACCCCCAGCCCAGCGCTGGAGTGGCGTCGACACGGCGAGCACCGGCACACTATGACCTTTTGAGGAGGTCGGGATGCAAGCCGCCCACATCAAGGCCTGGGACCCCGGCGACTTCGCGCCCGGCCGCGTCAGCCGCAGCCGTTGTACCTGGGGCGGAAACGGCCCCGACGACCCCTGCACCGAAGAGATCAAATACACCGTCACCGACCGCATCAACCGTCGATGGTCCAGTTGCGAACACCACCTGAACGCCTGCAACAACTTCCGGCCAACCCCCTGAACAGAGCACCCGCCCGGCCCGGCGACAATCTCACCGGCCCTCCTTACCTAGCGAGGCCAGTGCGACGCGTGGCCGCAACAGGACGAACGGGGAGGTGCTTATCGGTACCGCGCCTTCTTATCCGCTGAGTCCCGTCTCGGGTTCTCGCCGCTCCGAGACAGCGCCCCGACCCGGGCGCGGGTCGCGGGTTCGGACCATGGCTGATGGGCCGCCTGTGTGACGAGTTCACCATCACCCAGACCGGCGTGAGCTCGCGCGTGCGGCTGCGGATGTACCTGCGCCCCACCCCGCCACCGGCCCAGTAAGCACCGCACATCCCGAGAACGACGGTGACACCAGGAGGCGGCCGATGAGCTCGACAGCACCGGCCGCCCAAGGGTGGCTCTCCGTCGGAGGAGAACAGCCTCACGCTACCTCGTAGGGATCTTCGCGCCCGGGAGCAGCGCCGCGAGGACGGGGGGCCGTACTCCTCGCGCGCCTGCGCGTAGGGGGTGCCACCGGAATACGGCAGAAACGGGCCACGAGGTGAGATGGCCGCTGGTCAAGGGGCGGCCGGAATGCGGCAGAAAGACACCGCGGGCAGATCGGCGTAGGCAACCGGGGCAACTCCAGACGTCTGGCCGCAGGCTCGCGTACGGATCGGAGATCGTGGTCTGCCGCCGGCGGCGCCGATACCGTCCGGCCAGGCCGAGCGTGCGCATCAGCCGGGCCACCCGCCGCCTGCCACATCGCTGCCCGTCCTGCTGCAACTGCGTGTGCACCCGCGGTGCGCCGTAGCTGCCCCGCGAGCGCACGTGCACCTCGGCGATGCGCTCGGCCAGCTCCGCATCACGCACCGCGCGCGGACCGGGCAGCGCGCTGCGGCGCGAGCAGAAGGCGGCACGGGAGACTCCCAGCAGCTCACACGCCCGTTTGACGCTGTGGCCGCCCTGCTTCTCCGCCTCGATGAACGGGTGCACGCTCACCGGGTCTCCCGCACGAAGAAAGCCGTCGCCCGCTTGAGCACGTCGACGTCTTGGCGAAGACGCTGGTTCTCCCGCCGCAACGCCTGCAGCTCCTGCCGTTCGCTGCTGGTCAGCCCGTCCCTGTCGCCGGCATCGACCTCGGCCTGGCGGACCCATTGCCGCACCGCGGTCTCGGTCAGATCGAAGTCCTTGGCCACCTGCCCGACCGGGCGGTCACCGCGCCGGCACAGCTCGACGATCTCAGCTTTGAACTCCGGCGTGAACGAGCGGCGAGGACGCGGCTTCTTCTTCCCCCTACTCTCCATCATGGACATCCTTCCGGAGACGAGCCCCTGATCTCGAATGTCCGTCAAACCGGATCAAGCCCACAGGGAGATCCGGCGGGAGCGAGACGGCGGGCGGCAGGTCGGTCCGGCACCCGGGCGCCCGGGTGCCTGAGCACGGGCCTGCTCGCGCCGGGAAGCCTTCCATGTGAAGTACCGGTGTGTTGCCGGGTGGTGGTGTTTCAGCGAGTTTCGGTACCGGTGTTGGGGAAGTGCTGGCGGGTGGTCCAGGCGACGCTGTCGGTGCTGTAGCGGATCAGGAGGCGGGCGAACTGGACGCGTTCGTCGGGATCCCAGTTCGCGGTGATCTCTTCGAACACGTGTCGCTGGGAGGCGGCGAAGCGGTGGCGCTCGGCTCGTCCGGCATCGGTGAGTTCGAGCACAGTGCGCCGGCCGTCCTGCTGGGACACGGCCCGGCGCATCAGGCCGTCGTCGATGGCGGCCGCAACGGAGCGGCTGGCGACCGGCTGGCTGACGTTCATCTCGCCGGCCAGCGCGCCCACGGTGATCTCGCCGTCGTGGTCGCCGACGATGTTCAGCACCAGGTTCCGGGTGAGGCCGCCCGGTTCGCTCATGGTGCGGCGGCGCATCCGGGAGATCGCCGGTCCTACCTCGTCGAAAACGGAGCGCTCGGGCGGGACGGGTGTACTGGTCATGACAATAGCATACCCAACACAGATGCATGTCGTAGGTATTTGCATATCAACTGATATACGATTGGGTGGCGAGAACCAACCATGAGCGAGGTACTTCATGACTGTAACCGCCATCACCGGGGCCAAGGTGTTCGACGGGATCGACACCCACGCGCCGACCACGGTGCTCATCGACGGCAGGCAGATCGTCTCCGTCGGCGGCCCGGTCCCCGGGGGAGCCGATGTGGTCGACGGATCGGGCGGCACCCTGTTGCCCGGTCTGATCGACGCCCATGTCCATACCAACGCCGGCGCGCTCGCGCTGGCCCTGGCCTTCGGCGTGACGACCGAGCTGGAGATGCAGGGCACCAACACCCGCGACAACCGTCGGCACATCAGCGACAACGACGCCCTGGCCGATGTGCGCTCCTCCGGGTTCGGCATCACCCCGCCCGGTGGGCATCCCAGCGAACTGTTCCCCGAGGGCTCCCGCCCCGGCCCGCCGCCCGGTGCCAGGCCCGCCGGCGAGCCGCCGCTCATGCCCTTCTCCACCACTCCGGAGGAAGCGGTCGCGTTCATTCCCCAGCTGATCGAGCGCGGCTCGGACTACATCAAGTTCATGGTCGACGACGGCAGCGTCGAAGGACACCCCGGCCTGCCCATGCTCGACCAGGCCACCCTGAACGCGGGCGTGGCCGAGGCCAAACGGCACGGCATGCTCACCGTCGCCCACACCCTCACCCTGGACGCCACCCGCATGGCCATCGAGGCGGGCATCGACGGCCTGGCCCACGTCTTCATGGACCAGCCGCACACCGATGAGATCATCTCCCTGCTCAAGGACTCCGACACCTTCGTCGTCCCCTGCATCGTCCTGAACGCCTCCATGATGGGCATCACCGGCGACGAACTCGCCGACGACCCCCGAGTCGCCTCCCGCCTGGACGACGACTGGATGACCACACTGCGCTCCAGCTTCGGCCACTACCCCCAGGGCAAGATCTCCCACGTCCTGGACACCGTGCGCGCCCTGCACGACGCAGGCGTCGACATCCTCGCCGGAACCGACGTCTCCGTCCCTCTGCCCTTCCTCGGCGGCCTCGCCCACGGCGCCAGCATCCACCACGAACTCCACTACCTCACCCGCGCCGGCCTGAGCCCACTCCAGGCCCTGCGCGCAGCCACCTCCACCACCGCACGCCGCTTCAACCTCACCGACCGAGGCCGCATCGCCGAAGGCCTGCGCGCCGACCTTCTCCTCATCGACGGCGACCCCACCACTACCATCACCGACACCCTCAACACCCGCGCCATCTGGCGCCGCGGCACCCTCCTCAAAGCCTAATGGGAGCTACCGGTTCTGCTGTTCGGGCAGACTCGGTGCCTGGTAGCCACTGGTGAGTGAGCACTCTCATCGCCTGGGCCTTGAGTCCTGGGGTCAGATCGTGCCCTCGGGGTTGGGGAACCTGCGGACAGCCGTTGGCGCTGAGAACGATCACGATCCTTGGCGCTGGCGGGCTGAGGGCGGAACCGCGCTGTCAGTCGAAGATCTCAGCGACCCCGACCTTGATCCGGTGGGCGTTGCTGTCGACGACGAGATACCAATAGTCGTCGTAGGGGACCTCCAGGACGACAGGGCTGACGTTGCAGAAGCCGCCGTGGTAGTTGTACGCGTTCCCGTCGAGATATACCTGGTAGTCGTCGACATCCACGAGACACACCCGGGCGGCCGAACCGCGCAGCTCCACCTCAAAGCAGGCGCCGCCCGCGCACGATCCGATGTCCCAGTAGAGATGGTCCACACGTCATTGGTAGCCGCTCGCGCGGTGAGCGGGAAGCCGTCCCCGGGGATGGCTCTCTGTCCAGCTGGGGCCTCGTCGACCGCGCGGGGCACCGGGGAGCGGCGCGGTCATCGTGAGCGGCGGCCGACGTGGCGCTGCAGGTGCCCCATGCCGCCGGGGTAGGCCTCGCCGAGCGCGGCCGCGACGTCGGTCAGGCGCCGGTACAGCTTCTCGTGGTGCCAGTGCGGCCCAGCTCGCCTTCGCGCAGCTGCTCGGCGAGCTCCTGCAGCAGCGCCATCCACCCGGCCGCAGCCGAGACGGCCGGTGCGCTCCGCTCGGCAGGCGAAGGAGCCGGGCGGGTCTGCGCGACGGTCTGGCGGATCACCTCGCGTACCGGCTCGCTGCGCGCGGCGCCGGCGGCGATGTCGCGCTGCAGCCGGGCCTCGGCCGAACGCACCTCCCAGGCGCGGTTGCGGCACGATTTGGAGCAATAGTCGAAGTCGTGATAGCCGTAGACATCGCAGATCATCCACGCGTGCTCATAGACCGTCTTCGGCCGCTCCCCGTATCGTTTCACCTGCGAGGGGTCCCCGATGCCCAACTGTTCGGCCAGGTAGTCCACCACCGGCCACGGCACCGCCGGGGGGTCCTCCAGGAACAAGCCCTTGTGCCGGACCGTCCCGATCTGGATCGCCACGCCGAGGCGGTGTGAATCCTGGCGTGAGCGCGCGATCACTTCCCGGTCGAAGGCGTCCAGGAAGAAGAACTTCTCCATGTCCGGCAGCGACGGCATCTCACTGAGGGTCGCGTACGCCGACCTCTGCTCATCAGACAGAAACTCTGCGGGCATGACCGACGACCGTAGGCACACCACCCAGCGCCCGGTAACAACCGGAAGCACACCACACGTCCAGATCTTGAACGGAAATGATCACCCGCAGGACGACCTGCCGGAGCGTCCACCTAAGTTACTCGCGGGTACCGCCAACGGCTGTCCGCAGGTTCCTCAACCCCGATGTCCGCGCCGACCGTTATCTGGGGTTCTCAAGCGAAGTAGCTGGTCAACGGCTTGAAGGTCGATAAGGCAAGTAGGCCACCGCGGCTGCCCGCCAGTGGGCCGGGAGGAGCGGGTGATGCAGCGTCCGCGGGCGAAGCCGAGGGCCAACGGTCTTGACTTGCGAAGTCCGCGACCAGATGCAGGAGCTGCGAGAACAGTGTAAAAGCAGGCTCGTGCCGACACGATCCTCTTCCGCTCCGCGCGGCTGAGGTTCGTCGCCGCTCGAACTTCGCAGGTGACAACTGCAGGACGAATGTTGTCGCCAGGGCTGGTTTCGTGTCAGGAGGTTGGGGGGTGCGGTGCCTGCTGGGCATGGTGGTCCAGTAGGCGGGTGAGCAACTGCACGAACTGGTCGCGTTCGGCAAAGGTCAGCGGGGCGAGCAGTTCGTCGTGGAGGTCGTCCAGGACCTTGTCGAGGCGACGCAGGTGCCGGCGGCCTTGGGCGGTGATCGTGATGACGTTGCGGCGGCGGTCGTCGGGATCCGGTGCCCGCCCGACGAGGCCGCGCTCGGCCAGTTCGTTGAGGACGCCGACCATGTCGCTGCGGTAGATGCCGGTGCGTCGGCTCAGCGTCGCCTGGCTGCCCGGACCGTGCTCCTGCAGCGAAGCCAGCACAGCGTAGTGCCACTTGCGGGCGTCGACCTGGGCCAGTCCCTCGTTTATCAGCCGGTCCGACTGCGCGGTCATGCTTGACAGCAGGCGGCTGGCCCGTCGGCGCAGTCTGTCCGGCGTCTTCGTCTCGCCGTGGTGGGTCATGTCCGCGGCTTCGGCTCTGCTGGTCATGAAACCGATCCTACCGGGTTGCGTTAGTCGGACTAACGATGTAATTTCGTTCGCGGGAGAAACGTTAGTGGACTAAACGTTAGTTACGGAAACGGATTGGAAGGTCATCGTGACGACCGCAGCCCAGACCTTCAGTACCGCTCTCATCGGCCAGACCGAGAAGGCGCTCAACGCGATCCTGGACCGGCAGCTCGCCGGGACCGGCATCACCGAGCCCCAGTGGGTGACCCTCACGCTGACCGTGATCGGCGGCGGGACCATCGACCGGGCCGAGCTCATCCACCGGGTCAGCGGCGCCACGCAGTTCAGCCAGACGTCGGTGGCCGAACGCATCGCCGAACTGACCGCCGCAGGATTCCTGCGCGACGGAGGGGATGGCCGCGTCCAGGTCACCGACGAAGGGCACAGGCGCTGGACGCAGGTCCGCGCCGCGATCGGCCCGATCACCCAGGAACTGTGGGGCGACCTGCGGACCGAGGACCTGGCCGCCGCAGGCCGCGTCCTGAGCACCATCCTGGGCAGGGCCAACGCGGTGCTGGCCGCCCCCTGAACCCCTTACTCCTCGAAACCCGCCACCCGGCACGAAGACAACATCGCCACCCTGCAGAAAGAAAGAGGAAGTCATGTCCACGGACATTCTGATCGCCGACCGTATCGAAATCGCCGACCTGCTCACCCGCTTCGCGCTCCTGCTCGACGAGAAGCGGTGGGAGGACGCGGGCACCGTCTTCGCCGACGATGTGGCCGTGCACTCCCCCCGCGGGGGCGAACTCCACGGGATCGACAAGGTTGTCGACTTCATGCGCCAGAGCGAGGTCGAGGGGCAGGACACCCAGCACACGACCACCGACCTCTTGGTGGACGTCAACGGCGATCAGGCGGCCGTCTCGGCGAACTCGACCGTGTACTACTACCGCGATGGCCAGGCACCCCACTTCACCGGCGGCCTGCGACAGCGCTTCACCGCAGTCCGGACGCCGGCAGGCTGGCGTCTGCGCGAGGTGCGGATCACGCCCGCCTGGACACGTGAGAACTGATCTCTTCCAGGAGGTTGTGGACGTCGCGGCGTGTGGCACATGTCTGACTACAAAGAGTCATCCAAGATAGCCTCATGTCCCCTGACGTGACCTACTTGCCTGACAACCCCAGATAACGACCGCGCCGACCGCGGCACCCTTACCGCCAATGATCGTGCTCGGCCGCCTGATTGTGTACAGAACCGCGTTCCGTCCCTGGTACTGGTCGCACGTCCGCTCGCGGCCCGCTGCTCGCGTTTCGTCGCCCGGGCCGCGCGTGGGCCGACACAATGGCCCGGCGCTCGGGTCGGTGTCACCAGGGGCAAAGTAGCTCAGCGTGAGGTCTGACCGGACAGGACGTTAGCTCTGTCCGGTCTTCCGAAACGCATCCGCCCAGCTCAGCGCCCTAGTATCAGTTCTCATTAGGATCAGTCATTTGTCTCCGGTGAACGCCTGGGCGAACGTGTCCGGCGTCGAGAGGACGGTCACCCGGGACAGGGGCCACCAGATCGCCACGGCGCGGCCGGTCACATCGTCCTGCGCGATCGTCCCACCGCCTTCCTGCTCCTTGTGGTCGCGGGAGTCCCGGGAGGCCGAGCGACGGTCGCCCATGACCCACAGACGACCCTCGGGAACGACCTTCTCGAACTCTTCCTTCGAGGGGAAGTCGTCGGGATGGAGGTGGTTTCTCTCGTCGAGCGGGATCCCGTTCACGGTGATTCTCTTCTTGGCGTCGCAGCACGTGACGGTGTCACCGCCGACCGCCATGACTCGCTTGACGGTGTCCTCTCCGTCCCAGCCCTTGAAGACCACCACATCACCACGCTCGGCCGCGCCATGCAGCTTGTTGACGACCACACCGTCGCCCTCGCGCAGGGTGTTCTCCATCGACTCCGACGGGATCCAAAACAGCCGAAAGACGAACACCTGCAGCAGCATCGCCACCATGACACTGCAGACCAGCAGAAACAGGCTCTCGCGCACGCGCCCCTTGCGGAACGGCTTTTTCTGCTTGTTCTCAGACCCGGCCGTCATGAGACGCCTCCATCGCGGGTTCGATCCCGGAGCGGGCGGCGGTGAGGGTCTTGTGGACGACGCCGATCGAGACCTTCACCCCGGCGGCGATGGTGCGGATGGATTCGCCGCGCTGGTGGCGGGCGAGGATCGCGGCGCGCTTGTCGTCGTCGACCACGGGGCGGCGGCCGCCGACGCGGCCGCGCTTGCGGGAAAACGAACGGCCGGATGAACACTTTGACGAGATACGGCGGCTCGCTCGGACGTACTTCCGCCGACGTGCATCAAACGACCGTTAAATGAACGCCCCAACAGGCCACCGGCCCGCCTCCCGAGCGGGAAACGGGCCGGTGGCCAAGGCATACCGCGCCGCGGGCATCAAGGGGCCGAAAGCCCCTGCCGGCCTTCTTGCCGGGGCTTGACGAGCATCGGAACGGAAATCCGCGCCAGCGAACCGTCGTGACTGACGTTGGCGTGACTTTTCGTTCGGATGCGTCTGAGGCCGCTATGAGGTGGTCGGCGTCCTGTGTTTCAGGGGCGTGCGTCGAATTGGGTGCGGGCTTCGAAGACGCGGTCCATGTGCGTCTCCGCCCAGTCCTTGATCGCGATCATGACCGGGAACAGTTCATGGCCGAGCGGGGTGAGCGCGTAGTCGACGCGGACCGGTACCGAGGCGGTGACCGTGCGGGTGACCAGTCCGTCGCGCTCCAGCGTCCGCAGGGTCTGGGTGAGCATCTTCTGGCTGACGCCGGCGATGCGGTGGGCGAGCTCGCCGTGCCGCTGCGGGCCGCCGGCGAGCGCCGGGATCACCAGCGCGACCCACTTGTCGGTGAGTCTGCTCAGCAGCTCACGGGTCGGACAGCCTGCCAGGAACGCGTCGTAGTCGCGTTTGGCCTGTTCACGGCGTTGTGCCGCGGTCGTCGTCGCCATTTTCCCTCCTGCGGTGCCCTAGGCACTTTACGGTGCCTACTTTCTCACAGTTCCTTTGATTCGTACGGTCGTGTGATCACGAGGTCCCACGAAGGAGACGGCGATGCGCGCAGTCAGCTATTCACAGTTCGGAGGGCCGGAGGTCCTGCACGTGGCCGACGTGCCGGTGCCTGAGCCCGGGCCGGGGCAGGTGCGGGTGCGGGTCGCCGCGTCCGTTGTGCACCCGGTCGACCTGATGGTCCGCTCCGGCCGGTTCCCGGCCCCGCTGCCGACCGGTTTGCCGTACACGCCCGGCTGGGACGTGGCCGGCACCGTCGACGCTGTCGACCCATCGGTTGAGGAGTTCGCGATCGGCGACGAGGTCATCGGCTTCTCGCCATGGCTGCAAACCACGGTCGGTGCCCACGCGGAGTACGTGGTGCTCGATGCCGCCTGGCTGGCCTCCGCACCCACCGGCGTCCCCGCCACCGAGGCGGCGACTCTGCCGACCAACGGCCTCGCCGCCGCCCAGGCGCTCAACCTGCTGGCGCTCCCGGCGGGTTCGACCGTGCTCGTCACCGGCGCCGCCGGGCAGGTCGGCGGGTTCGTCCTGGCGCTGGCCCGGGCGAGCGGCCTGCATGCCACGGGACTCGCCGGAGCCGACGACCGTGAGTTCGTCGAGGCGCTGGGCGCGGCTTTCCTGCCGCGCTCCGGCGATCCGATGGGGACGTTCGACGCGGTCATCGACCTGGCGGTGATCGGCCCCTCGCTGCTGGACGTCATCCGCGACGGCGGCGGCTACGTGGCCGCGTCACCCCCGCTTCGCCCGGAATCGGTGGGGGGAATCCGGACGTTCGCGCTGGAGGTGCGACCTGACGGATGCCGGCTGGGCGAACTGGTCAAACTCGTCACCAGCGGCGACATCCCGCTCCGGGTTGCTGGCGTGTACCCCTTCGCTGACGCGGCGGCCGCCCACGACCGGCTGGCCCAAGGCGGCGTGCGCGGCGGCGTGGTGATCGTCCCCTGACCTGCAGCGAAGTTAGGCCGTCGTGATCATGCTCGCGGACCGCCCGAGCACCTGAATTACGACACAGTCCAATAACGACAGGGCACCAGCCTGGGGTTGCGCAGGCCCGTCCGGACGGAGGCCGGCGGTGTGGTCGGCCCCGTCTTCGTTCACGAGGACTCTTCCTGTTCGGCGGCGGTCTCGGCGGGGTCGGCAGGGTCGACCAGGGTCGACCAGGGTCAGCGCCTGATCGAGCATGCGCCTGGTCTCGGCGGCCAGGGCGGCGCGGACGGGGTGGCCGGCGGGCAGGAACTCAAGCACCTCGTCCTCGATCCTTGCGGAGAGGCCGTTGAGCAGCCCAGCGGTGCCGCGTAGGGCGTCAGCGATGCGGTTGTGGCCCTGGAGTTCGAGGCCCGGAACGAATCCCTCCCATCCGTCAGGGTAGGCGGGCCCGGCCGCCCACTCGATCGGGTCGAGATGGACGCTCATGTCGCGGGGCAGCGCGGCCAGCAGGTCGGCGAGCTAGCCGTTGTGGCTCGGTGGCACGCCGACGACGAAGGAGTTGGCGTGGCGTCGATCGCCGTCGACCGTCACAGCGAGCACCGAAGTGGCGATCGCAGACGGTTCCACCCCCTACGCACCCGCCGACAAATCCCCTGGCGCCTGGCATCGGCAGGGGGCCATCACCAGCGTGCGGGTGCTCTCCTCCAGGTGCGCCACCGTCTTCGATCCCAGGCAGTAGCGGCATCCCAGGACGGCGGCGGCCGCCGAGTCGGACCAGATGCGGTGCTCCCACGCCGGTGGTGGCTCGGTGGGCGGTGGGGGAGGTTCGGCGGGCTCGTGCTCGGCACCGGCCCAGCCCCGGCCGTGGCAGAACCGGCACGCGATGCGCAGCCGGCCCAGCCGCCGGCCGCCTTCGCCCTCGCATTCGGGGCAGGTGATCGGGTCGCTCATCGCCGCCCCGCCCCGGCGCACACGGTACACGCCACCCAGACGCTCTGCTTGGGGCCGCTGCCGTTGCCATCATTTGGCTCAGCGCAGCGCCCCGCCCAAAACGAGCAGGCTCCAGACCGGTTACCTCATCCGCTCCGGCCCTCCCTGCGCTCTAGCTGACCTGGGACGACGCGAAATTAGGCCCGGTACTCCCGAAGCTGCCACCAATTGACAAGTAACTCTCTGCAACAAGCTCACGCAGACTAGAAGCCTGGTCTGACCTGGGGTGTCCTCGAACAGGCGCATGCACCTCGCGCAGGACACGACGATGGGGTCGATCTCGGTGTCGGCAGGCTGCTCGATGGTCGCCGCGGCCGCGATTGGCGCCCGGGACCTCCTTCGGCGGCCTCGGCCGAAGAAGGAGGTCCGCTCCTGGAGCTGGAACAGGCCGTGTGGCTGAGCGTGAGTCAGCCGATCAGGCCAGGGTGTCCTCGATCTTGATCTGGCCGCCGTCGATCACGAACTTCTGGTTGTTGTTGTTCTGGCATTGATACAGGTAGACCTTGGTGTCGTTGGTCCTGACGTTGCTGACGTCCAGGCATATCGGGGTGGCGGAGGCGAGGGTGTCCTTGAGGACGATCTCGCCCTTCCTGATGACCCAGAGCTGATTGTTGTTGTTGTTCTGGCATTCATACAGGTAGACCTTGGTGAGATTGGCTCGGGCGTTGCTGGCGTCCAGGCACATCGGGGTGGCGGAGGCGAGGGTGTCCTTGACCTTGATCTGGCCGCCGTCGATCACGAACTTCTGGTTGGTGTGGTCCATGCACTGCCACAGACGCACCCCGGTGAGATTGGCTCGGGCGTTGCTGGCGTCCAGGCACACCGGGGTGCCGGCGAGAGCAGCGGGGGTAGCCGACTGTTGGGCGGCGGCCGTGGCGGGCAGGGCGGTGGCCGCACTCACGACGATGGCGGCGGCCAGTAGATGGCGTGCAAGCAGCATGGTGCCTCCTGTGCAGGTTGATCAGAACCTGAACACCATCTCGCAACCAACCGTACGTGATCAATTACCGTCGGTTAGAGTCTGGTTATTTGCGAACTCGCTCTCACAGCGGAGTTCGTTGCCGGGCGAGTCGGCCCAGTACTCCCGAAGCTACGGCCAAGTGACCAGCAACTTTCTGTAGTGATCCGGCCTCGGGGAACAATGGGGCAGCCAATAGCGCTAAACGGCGTTAGACCTGGTCAGGGGACCTTCGGATCCGACGTTCCCACTCGCGATAACCGTGCTTATCGCGGGCCAGAAAGCCCTTCCGAACGAGACTGCCAGAGCCTCACGATTCGTAACCGCCTCCTGCTGTCGCTCGCGCGGAGGGCTACTTGTCACTTGGCCGTAGCTTCGGGAGCACCGGGCCAATTAAGGGGGGCGCGCCGCCCCCCTGTGCGCCTCCCGTGCGCGCCCCCCTTGGGCCGCGACGACCATGCCCTGACCGACGCGCCCGCAGCAGGCTTCGAACGCTCCGCCACGTCCGTCGCTCGTACTTACCTGCCGAACCCCTGGCTGGGGCCCTTGGTGGTGGGTGGCCGGTGAGAAGGTGTCCGGCTGGCGGCCCAGGCGGCGGCCACCTTGCGCGCGTGCGGGTGCGTCTCCTCATAGGTGAGGCCGTGTTCGGCCGGCAGCTCTTTGATCTGGCCGTCGCGTTTGGAAAAGCGGGTGCGCATCGCCTCGTCGATGCCGACGATTTTCCACGCGTCGGTGTGCGCGTCGCGCTCCCAGCGCAGCCTGAGGTCGACGGTCGACGGTCGACCGGCGCCGGAGGCGGGCCTTGAGGAAGGCGTCGGCGGCGTGGGCGTGGCGGTGCAGGTCCTTACCACCGGCCGCGATGGCCGACCATTTGCCGTCGGTTCCGCGCACCAGGTTGGCGATCGAGACGTGGGCGTGCAGGTGCGGATCAGACACCTGCCCGTCGACGGGGCGGGCTGTGGCCGGGGGCCGACCGACCGGCTCGGTCTTGCTGTTCAGCTCTCGACGTTGCCGTGGCTGGGGTTCGTGCCGGATGACGTGGTGTCGGCGCCGCCGGTGGCGGTGGCCCGGCTGGCGGAGCAGCTGCGGCTGAATCCTGGGGACCTGGAGGGGTACGGGCAGCGGTCGCACACGCGGTCGGATCATCTCGGAGGTGGGCGTCCCGTTCGAGGGGGGACGTCAGGCAGGTCGGTGACGGTCAGCGGAAGTCGGCGAGGTGGTCGCGGGCCCATTCGGCGTAGCTGCGCGGGGGGCGTCCGGTGGCCTGCTCCACGTCCGGCCAGACCCGCATCAGCGCCGACCAGTCCTGGTCGGCGTAGCCGTCGTCGCCGGTGGCGGCGTCGCCGCCGTACTCGACGAAGCCCAGCATCAGGTCGGCCGACTCGGCGGCGAACCCTCCCTGTGCCTTCATCAGCTCACGGGCGCGCTCGCGGCTGACCTCCTCGTAGCGGACCGGTTCGCCGAGCGCTTCGCCGATGGCCGTCACCTGCTCGCGCACGGTGACCAACCCCGGCCCGGTCAAGGTGTACGCCCTGCCATGGTGGCCGTCCTGCAGCAGCGCGGCGACGGCGACCGCGGCGATGTCGGCCTCGTGGATCAGGTTCATCGGCTCGTCCGCGTACGGGTAGCGGACCACCCGCTCGGCCCGGATGGACGGCGCCCAGATCTGCAGCATGTTCGCCATGAACCCGCACGGCCGTACGTGCGTCCATTCCAGCCCGGATTCCTCAGCCGCCCGCTCCACCCCGTTGGTGTGCAGGCCAGCGGTGACCGACGCCGCCGACAGCACCACGACGCGCTTCACTCCCGCCTGCTTGGCCAGCTCGAGGACCTCGCGGGCACCCTCCTCCACCGAAAACAGGTACATCCGTTCCACGCCGTCCAGCGCGGCGGCCACGCTCGCGGGTGCGGTCAGGTCGCCCTTGACCACCTCAACCTGGGGCGGCAGCTTGGCCGCCGCGGGGTTACGGGTCAGCGCCCGCACGTTCACGCCCGCTTGTACGAGCTGGTCCACCACGTGGCGGCCGACGATTCCCGTCGCCCCGGTCACCAAGATGTTCATGTGCGTTCCTTCCGCTGTGTCGTTCACGAAAGCAACACTGGAGGAAATTCCGGTCAGTTCCTGGCCGGAATGTGAGGGAGTCTGGAATCATGGCGAACACGAGCTCACGCACGCTGCGATTGCCGTCCCTGCTGCAGACCCACCGGTACTGGCCCGGCCTCGAACTGGCCGACCAGTTCGCCGGGAGCGAGCGCACCCTGCGCCGCGACATCGACCGGCTCCGCGAGCCGGGTTACCCGGTCGACGCCAACTGCGGCGTCGCCGGCGGCGGCTACCAGCTGCGATCCGGTACGGCGATGCCGCCCCTGCTGCTCGACGACGAGGAGCCGTCGCCATCGCGGTCAGCCTGCGCACCGCCGCCGGCGGCACCGTCGAAGGCATCCAGGAGACCTCGCTGCGCGCTCTGACCAAAGTCGTCCAGGTGATGCCCCTCACCTGCGCCGCCGCGTGGACGCCCTCCGCGCCTACACGGTCACCGCCCCGGCGGACGGCCCTCAGGTGAACGCCGCCACGCTCACCGTGATCGCTCAGGCGTGCCGCGACGACGAACGGCTCGTCTTCACCTATGCCACCCCATCCGGTGAGCCGGCCGCCAGGCTGGTCGAGCCGCACCGGCTCGTCTCGCTCAAGCGCCGCTGGTACCTGGTCGCCTGAGACCTCGACCGCGCCGACTGGCGCGTCTTCCGCCTCGACCGCCTCACCGATCCGGCCGCCACCGGAGCCCGCTTCCGTTCGCGCGACCTGCCCGCCGCCGACGCCGCCTTCGTCGCCGACCGGCTCGGCTCCCGCCCCACCCGGCACGACATCACCGTCTTCCTCCACGCACCGGCCGACGCGGTCGAGCAGGTCGTCGCCGTCACCGGCGGCCGGGTCGAGCCCGTCGACGACCATTCCTGCCACCTGCGCCTGCAAGTGGACGCCTTCGACTGGCCGGTGCTCATCCTCGCCGCGGTGGGCGCGGAATTCGACGTCATCGATTCCCCCGAGTTCCGCCACTACCTTCGCGACCCAGGCGGGCTCTTCATCGTTCTGTTCCTACTGGACCTCCAGCATCTCCAGGGCAATGCCGTGCGCGGTGAGGTGGTCGGCCAGCGCGGTCAGCTCGGCCGAGTCCCGGCCCAGCCGCTTCATCTCGTACACGGTGAGGATGACTCGGCAGTGCGGGGCGTGCGCCTTGATCTCGCGGCAGGCCTGCAGGGCGGCTTCGAACTTCGGGCGGACCCGCACGCGGGTGGATACCTTCTCGGCGAAGATCTTCTCGCGCGGGATGCCGTGCGCGGCCAGCGCGACCAGCTGGGACTGAAGTTCCTGGGTGAGGTGGGAGCAGCGGGCATAGGCGACGCGGATGTCCGTGGCCGGGGTGTCGGCGGGGATCGACGCCGGCGGCGGGGTGCCTGGCCGCCACAGCCGCCTCGGCCCGCGGTCGGTCGGGGTCGGCACGCGCAGCAGCTTCGCCAGCCGAGGGACTTTGGTGAACCGCCCGGTGTGATAGGTGCCGGAGCGCGACCGACACGGCCCTCCGCTCGGGTCGCTGCCAGCAGCCGCAAAGGAGCGCAGAGCAATAAGTGTCACGCTGTGTGATCGCGAGGGTCGATCATCTCCTGTTCCACTGGGGCCAGCGGACCTGGTGCAATGATCAGCATGGCTGGTAAACCCCTGCTTCTCCGCGCAGCCCTCACGCTGGCCGCGCTCCTCACATCGGCCGCGGCCGGAGCCGCCCTCGCCTCCTCGACCAGGAGGCGGACACCGCCCTTACCCCCACCGGCGGAGCCAGAATCAGCACAGCCGTCCGACGACCTCCTACCCCCCGCGCCGCCGCGCCGCAGGTGGAGGCGGCGCGGGCTGTGGCTGGTCCCGCTCTTGGCATTGATCGCCGCCTGCGCCTGTGCCGCGACCATGTGGACAGGAGGACCAAGTTGGGCGCGCTGGGTCTTAGGCGGCGTTGCGGTTGTGCTGGCGGCCTGCCTCGCGCTCGCAGCCCTCATCGGGCCGGCCGCCCGATGCAACGCGATCCTGACCGGCGCGGAGCCGATGGAAGTGATCCTGACCGGCGCGGACCTGATTGGCGCGGATTTGAGGGGTGTGCGCGGGATAACTGAGCAGCAGGTGCGGGCGGTGGCCAAGGTTGACTCGGACACGAAGTTCGGGCCGCTGAAGTAGCTCACCACGAGGCTCGGGGGCTCGTCCTGCTCCCCGCGGGAGAGATGGAGCGGGTTGCCCCGCTAACAAGCTGTCCGGGAACACCCGGTTACTCTCAGCTACTTTGCGCCTGGTGGCGGCGACCCGAGCGGAGGGCCTTGAGGACCTGCGTTGGCCGGGTCAACGGCTGTCTCAACTAGACCTACTCCCGCCTCAGCGCGGGGAGTCTCATGACCCCGGGTGCATGGGTGGGAGGCCGAACTTGGCGACCAGGTCGGCGCCGCCGTCGAAGACGAGGATACGGGCGATGCCCGAGTCGGTGACGGTGAGGACGCCGAGTCCGTAAGCGCGGTGGTTCCCGTGGCCGTCGCGGAGGTAGGCGGCAGCAGCGGGCTGTGCGTTGGCGGTGATGGGAGTCATCCGCCAGTCGCCGGGGGATCCGACCGCGTGGGTGAGGTAGCGCAGGCAGGTCAGGCGGCCGGAGAACCAGGTGCGGGTGCCGACCATTTCTATCGCGGCGTCGGCGCGCAGGGCCCGTTCCAGGGCTGTTGTGTCGGCGTTCTGGAAGCCGACGATGTATTGGTCGAGCAGGGCCCGGGCGTGCGGCTCGGTGGGGTCGGTGAGGTGGTTGCGTTCCGGTGCCACCTCGTCGAGGCGGGCGCGGGCCCGCTGTAGGGCGCTCTTGACCGCCGCGGTCGAGGTGCCGAGCATCGCCGCGACCTCGGTGGCGGGGAAACCGAGGACCTCTCGGAGGATGAGTACAGCCCGCTGCCGTGTCGGTAGGTACTGCAGGCTCGCGATGAGCGCGAGCCGGAGACTCTCGCGTGTCTCGACGATCATCGCGGGGTCTGCTGACGGCGGGGTTACCAGCGTGTCCGCGATCGGCTGCAGCCACGCCACGCTGGTGTCGGGCGGATCCGGGGCGGCGTCGGGGTCGTCGGCCGGACCGCCCAGACCGGACGGCAACGCCCGCCGACCGCCCTGCTGCAGCGCGGTCAGGCAGGCGTTGGTGGCGATGCGGTACAGCCAGACCCGCAGCGACGACCGGCCCTCGAAGGTGCCGTAGGACCGCCACGCCCGCAGGTAGGTTTCCTGGACGAGGTCCTCGGCCTCGTCCGCCGACCCGAGCATTCGGTAGCAGTGCGCCAGCAACTCGCGCCGGTACTGCTCGGTTCGGCGGGCGAACTCGCCGGCCTCGGCGACGGCACCCGCTCTGTCCGCCATCACCGCCTCCTGTCCCCCGCCCAGCCAATCACAGGCCGATCCTGGGGCAGACCCAGTGGGCCATCCTACGGATCGCCTCGTCGGCCTCTGGCGCTCGGCCGGCGGCCATTTGGAAGGTGTGCTGCATGCCGGGGAAGACGTCGAGCCGGACGTCGACGCCGGCCCGGCGGGCGTGTTCGGTCAGTCGGCGGGCGTCGTCGAGCAGGACCTCGTCTCCTCCCGCCTGGATGTAGACCGGGCCGAGACCGGACAGGTCGGCACACAGCGGACTGACCAGCGGGTCGCTGGGGTCGCCGCCCTCACCCAGGAAGGTGCCGGCCAACTCACGCACGACTTCGGCGGAGAAGAACGCATCCCGGTCTCGATTGGTCTTGTACGACTCGCCGGTAGCCCGCATGTCCACCCACGGTGAGAAAAGCATCGCCGCAGCCGGCAGGGGCAGTCCTTGTTCGCGGGCCCGCAGCTGGGTGGTGATCGACAGTCCGCCGCCGCAGGAATCACCGGTGAACGCCACGTGGTCGGCGCTGATCCCCCGGTCGTGCAGCAGCCACCGGTAGACAGCGGTCGCGTCATCGACCTGCGTGGGGTGGAGATGGTGGGGGGCGAGGTGGTAGTCGAAGATCAGCGCTCGCGCCCCGGTCGCCTTGGCCAAGTGGCCGAACAGTTTGCGGTGTGTGTAGATCGAGCCGCTGATGAACCCTCCGCCGTGCATGCACAGCAGTACCCGATCCTCGGCCGCTCGTTTCGGTACCGCCCACATCGCGGGCAAACCACCCGCTTCGGTCTCGATGTAGTCCACGTCGCGTGGTTCGGCTGTCAGGTTGCCCCACGACTCGTCGTCGGGCTGATCCGCGTCCGGCCGCTCACTGGCTGCTCGGATCGCCGCCCAGTGCCTCTTGACGGCTTCGGACTGCTTGCTCGGCATCGCCATGTCTGCCTCCTCGCCTCAGGCGGCGTGTTCGGGACAGTTGTGAAAGGCCTGCACACGCCAAGTGCCGTCCTGTTTGGCCAGCACCCACGTCTCCAGCGCCCGGTTCGCGCCGTCCGGCTCGCTCTGGCCGGCCAGCAGCACGGCCCCCTTGCTGATCACGACGGCGACGTCAGCGCCGACGAACCGGATGCTCTGCACCTCGTGGACGCCCTTGGAGCCCTGGAGCTCACCGGCAAAGAGCGCCGCCATGGTGGCGTGGATCGCGTCTCGGCTGCGCAGGTACGTACCCGGCAGGATCGCGGTGGCATTCTCGGCGTACGGCGCGACGAAGGCAGTCGCGTCGTTGTCGGCCCAGGCGGCATAGACCTCGTCGAGCACGGTGTGTACTTCCTGGTCGGCTTCGACGAGCGAAGCGCTGTCGTGGCTCATGGCAGTCCCTTTCGGTGTCGTGCGTCGGATCGCTTCGCCGCGGCTGATGGATGGTCGCCGTACCGCGAAGCCTTCGACAATGCAGACCCCCGCCAGCCGAAAAGGAATCGCTCGCCCCGACGGCTCTGCCGGCGCACGAGGTGACCGCGCCGCCTACCCGGGCTGCCTCCCGCGCACTGAGGACGATCTTGGAGCCGCGGCCGATCACAAGGCCACAGAGGAACTCATCAACGCGCTGGCGGCGGCGCTGAAGGAGTACGGCGCGCTGCGCCGCACCATCTACGCCGCCCGCTACCTGGCCGACCCCGCCTACCGGCGCAAGATCTGCCGCCAGCTCAACAAGGGCGAGTCGCTGCACGCGCTCAAACGCGACCTGCTGTACGCCCACGAGGGCACCATCCGCGGCCGCCATCTGGAACAGCAGGGTGAACAGGCGTGGTGCCTGACCCTGGTCACCAACGACGGGCGACGAGGCCCGAAGCACCGGCCACCTGCTGGGCGGGTAGTGAAATGATCTTGGGGTGGTGGCCGGCCTGGTCGGGGCCGGGAGCAGATGCGATCACGATTCGGTTGTTCACTCGCGTTGATCTATCCGCAGCGGAATGATGACGTTATGTCACCGCGTGGAGCGAGGTGGGCCGGTGGAGTTGTGGCTGCTGTGGCCGTGGCCGGCCTGGTGGGCGCGCAGCCGTGCGCCAGGCCTGGGAATGGGCGGCTCCCATTAAGGCGTAGCCGACAATCCCGATACCCGGGGTGGGGCAGGGAACTCGTCGTCATGTGAAAGGCCCGTCACTATCTCTGCTCCGGAGTCAGGACGTGTCGGGTCCGGTCCCCGATCCAGGCCGCTTCGAGGATCGCGGTCAGGCTGGCGGTGTCGGTCGGGCCTGGATGGTTCTGGATCAAGCGGGTGACGCCACTGGCCATCTCCGCGAAGCGCGGGAGGTCGGCGCGTGCCACGCCGATGTCCGCCAAGGTGGTAGGGATGCCGATGTCGGCAAGGAGCCCGTCGAGCCAGGTGAGGAACGTATCTGCGGCCTCGGCATCCGAGGCGTCGGTCACGTCGAGCCCGCACACCCCGGCGAGGATGGCCAACCGGTCGCCGATGGCATCCCTGGCCGCGTCCAGCGCGTAGGGCAGCAGCAGCCCGACGCCCAGGCCGTGCGGTGTGTGGGTGGCTGCGCCGATGGGGTACTGGAGGGCGTGCGGAGCCGCGTTGCCCGCGTGGGAAAACGCGAGCCCGGCCAGCATGGACCCATAGGACATGTCCGCGCGCGCGTCCTTGTCGCCTCCGTCCCTGACGACACGGGGCAAGCTGCGGGCGATCCGCTCCGCGGCCAGGAGCGCGTAGTGATCGGTGATCGGGTTGCGGCCGAGGAAGACCTGCTCCACCGGGTCGCGCGGTCCGTGGGCCCGAGGTCGCGCGGTGTAGCTCTCCACCGCGTGACAAAACGCGTCGATGCCGGAGTGGGCAGTGACGGTCGCAGGGCAGGTGTAGGTGAGCTCGGGGTCGACGATGGCGAAGTCGGGCACGATGTGGACGCTGGAGACCCCCACCTTCAGCTCGCGGTCCGGGTCGGTCAACACCGAGACGGGTGTGAGCTCGGAGCCGGTGCCTGACGTCGTCGGGACCGCGACAAGAGGAATCGTCGGCCCCGGCACCTTCGACTCGCCGTAGAAGTCGCGCGGCGTCCCACCGTGGCGCCGGATGACGCCGACGATTTTGGCGAGGTCGATCACCGTGCCACCCCCGATGGCGAGGATCACGTCGGCGTCCACCTCTGCGGCGACCGAGACGGCCAGGGCGACATCGGTGAGTGGCACGTCCGGAGTCGCGTCGGCGAACACCCCGACGACTTCGACCTTCTCCCGCACGGCGGCCACGATCTCGGCCACGCCCGGCTGCCCCAGAAGAACCCGGTCGGTCACGATGAGGACTCGCGAGCCACACTCGGCCACCACTCGTGGGATGTTCTGCGCGACCCCTTCGCCCACTATCAGCTGGCGTGGTCCGCGGACGGTCTCAAGCATGTCGGTGCCTCTCTGGAACGTCGGCGGTGATTTGCTGGGCGGACGTCCAGGTCACCTGCGAGACCGGGACGGCGTCGGCAAGGTTGGCTGCCGGGTGGCGCAGGCGCGCGCCGGGCTCCCGGACTCGGTCGTGCCCGGGCGCCCTCGGGTCCATCGCGATGAAGACCTCGCCCTTGGTGGGCGGGTCAGTCGGGCCGAGGGTCCCGCGGACATCGTCGCCAAGGGCGGTACGAGTCAAGGTCGCGACCAGCACCTCGATCATGAGCCCGAGGGCGTGGCCTTTGGGACCGCCGAAAGGGCTGATCGCCCCATCCACCGCCGCGGCCGCGTCTGTGGCGCGCGCACCGGCGGAGCCGACGGCGTCCCCGGGTGCCGGCGGATTCGTGCCGACCATGGCCCGGGGCCCGCCCCACGGGTGGAGGCCGGTCAGGCCATGTGTGCACAGGACGCGGTGATCCTCGGCGGGCACCCGGAGCGGCGGGCCGGTCACGGTAGGTCGATCGCCGCGTAGGTGACGTCGAGGTACTCAAGGATGCCCTCGTGCGACCCCTCCTTGCCGATCCCGGACTGCTTCACGCCTCCGAACGGAGCCGACGGGTCC
Source organism: Streptosporangium sp. LJ11 (assembly GCF_051918945.1). NCBI lineage: Bacteria > Bacillati > Actinomycetota > Actinomycetes > Streptosporangiales > Streptosporangiaceae > Streptosporangium > Streptosporangium sp. LJ11. Next base: position 35,170 of record NZ_JBPXMB010000042.1, on the reverse strand, counting down.
GAGATCAGACCACGGTTGATGCCGACCATCCCCGTCTCCAGCCCCTCGGTGAACCGGAGCGCCCGCTGGAGGTCACGGGTGAAGACGTATCCGACCAGGCCGTGCTCGGTGTCGTTGGCCTTCGCCATTACCTCGTCGTCGGACGTGAACGAGATGATCGGCGCCACCGGGCCGAAGATTTCCGCCTCCAGTATCCGCGCCTCTTCGGGCACGTCGACGAGGACCGTAGGCGGGTAGAAGTGGCCCGGCCCCTCCGGACGCTCGCCGCCCACCAGGACACGGGCGCCGCGATTGACCGCGTCGGCGACGAGCTCGTCGATCTTGGTGACCGAGGCCTCGTCGATCAACGCCCCGACGTCCACGCCGTCGTCGAGACCATGGCCCACCGAGAGCGCGCCCATCCGCTTGGCGAAGCGCGCCGTGAACTCCTCGCGCACCGGCTCCTCGACGTAGATTCGGTTGGCCGCGATGCAGGACTCCCCGATGTTGCGCATCTTGGCCACCATGGCACCGTCGAGCGCGACGTCCAGGTCCGCGTCGGCACACACGATCAAGGCCGCGTTGCCGCCCAGTTCCATGGAGGTGCGCAGCACGTTGTCCGCCGCCTGTCGTAGCAGCACGCGCCCGACCTCGGTCGACCCGGTGAACGAAAGCTTGCGGGTCCGACGGTCGGCCAGCAGTGCTGAGACCACCTCGCCGGCACGCTTGGTTGTCACGACGTTGACGACGCCCGGGGGAACGCCGACCTCCTCCATGATGCGGGCCAGGAACAGCATGGTGAGTGGCGTCTGGGCTGCCGGCTTGGTGATCGTCGTGCAGCCCGCCGCCAGCGCAGGAGCGATCTTGCGGGCACCCATGGCCAACGGAAAGTTCCAGGGCGTCACGAAGACGCACGGTCCGACCGGCTTCGGCACGGTGAGGATGCGATATCCACCGGCGGGAGCGGTGTTGTAGCGCCCCTCGACGCGCACCGCCTCCTCGGCGAACCAACGGAAGAACTCGGCGCCGTAGGCCACCTCTCCCCGAGCCTCGGCGAGCGGCTTGCCCATCTCGAGCGTTATCAGCCGGGCGACCTCCTCGGATCGCTCGGTCAGTGCCCGGTACGTCGCGGTCAACAACTCCGACCGTTTTCGCGGCGGGGTCGCCGCCCACTCCGCCATTGCCTTGCTCGCCACGTCCAGAGCGGCGAGCCCGTCAACGACGCCGGCGTCCGCCACCTCGGCGATGGTCTCGCCGGTGGCCGGGTCCTCGACGACAAAGGTGGCTCCGCCGGCGGCGTCGCGCCAGGTGTCGCCGATCCGGAGCCGCCGGTGCTCGGGGGCCAGGACGTTCATCGGGTCACTCATCGCGTCGCCTCCTGTGATGTTCTTGGTGATGTCCAGCGTGACCTCGGCGATCGCGCCACGCGCGTTGACGAACGGGTCACACGGCCTCGTCGGGGCCGTGGTTGCCGAGCGGGTCGAACGTGGCCGTTGGCCCTGGGGCCCTGGCTGCAGGGCGACGCCCCGCACCACCGATCGCCTTCTCGGACCATGGCTGCTTCAGCGTCGTCAGGCCGTGCTCACCGGTGACGGTCCGCCGAGGCTCGATCGCCACGTGCGGGCGCATGTTGACGTCGCCGCCCTGCGCGGTTACCTCCCGGCCTCGGACAGCGCCAGCCCGGTGCCCGCGTCGAACAGGTGCGCACGGTCCAGGTCGACCGTGACAAGCAGCCGCTCGCCCGGCGTACCGGTGACGGTGGGTCGTGCCTTGACCTTGAGGATCTCCGTCCCCACTTGGACGTCGACCACCGTTCGGTCACCGAGCGGCTCAAGGCCGTAGAGCTCGCCCGACAACGACGCGTCCCCACGCTGCTCGACGGACAGATCCTCCGCGCGCAGGCCCAGCAGCAGCGGACGACCGTCCTCAGCCGTGGTCCAGCGGGGCCGCGGCAGCGTCCAGCCTTCCGCACCGACCAGACGATCTCCCTCGGCGTGGCAGGCGAGCAGGCTGATCGGCGGGCTCCCGACGAATCCCGCGACCCACTGGTTGGCTGGACGCTCGTACACCTCGGCCGGCGTTCCGACCTGTTGCACCTTCCCCTCCTTGAGGACCGCGACCTGGTCGGCCATGGACAGGGCCTCGACCTGGTCGTTGGTCACGTAGACGAAGGTTGCCCCGAGGCTCCGGTGGATGCGGGTGAGCTCGGTGCGCATCTCGACGCGGAGCTTGAGGTCGAGGTTCGTCAGCGGCTCGTCCATGAGAAACGCGCGCGGGCGACGGACCAGCGCCCGGGCCAGGGCGACACGCTGCATCTCACCGCCCGACAACTGCGCGGGACGACGCTGCAGCAGACGTTCGATGTGCAGCAGGCTCGACATCTGCTCGACGGCAGCGGCGATCTCGCTCGAAGAACAGCGGCGTGCCCGCAGCGGCGAAGCGATGTTCTCGTACACCGTGTGTCGCGGGTAGAGGGCGTAGCTCTGGAAGACCATGGCCAGGTCGCGTGCGGCCGGGGTGTCACCGGTCGCGTCCTTCCCGTCCAGATGCACCGACCCGGCGTCAAGCTTCTCAAGGCCGGCGATCGCTCGCAGGGTCGTCGTCTTGCCTGCCCCGGAGGGCCCGAGCACGACGAAGAACGAGCCGTCCGGCACGTCCAGCGTCACCCCGTCCAGGGCCTGGACCTTACCGAAGGACTTGCACAGCCCGTGCACCGCCACGGTTCCCATCAGGCCACCAGCTCTTCCGTGCTCACGTCGTAGACCGGCGGGGGCCCGCCGGTGTGCCGCAGCCCGACCGGTGCGTCAGCGGCGAAACGGACAGTCGGTGGCATCCGAACCCGTACGTCGCGCTGGCCGCCGTGGTCAACCACGTAGATGATTTCGTCGCCCAGCCACTCCGCCGAGACCACGCGGGCCGGGACCGAACGTTCCGCCCCTGGTTCTGTGACTTCCAGCGCCTCCGGCCGGACCCCTGCGACCAGGGAACGGTCGCGCGGCAGGTTTGGCGGTGGCGTGAGGACCAGTCCGCTCTTACTGCGCAGTTTCCCGTCGGCCACCTCCACCTCAATCAGGTTCATCGGCGGGGAGCCGATGAATGCGGCGCAGAAAAGACTCGCCGGACGGTCGTAGACCTCCAGCGGCGTGCCGATCTGCTCGACGCGGCCCTTGTTGAGGATGGCGATTCTGTGACCGAGCGACATCGCCTCGACCTGGTCGTGGGTGACGTAGACCATCGTCGTCCCCAGCTCCCCCTGCAGGTGCTTGATCTCCGTGCGCATGTCCGCCCTCAGCTCCGCGTCCAGATTGGTGAGAGGTTCGTCCATGAGGAACGCGCGCGGTCGTCGCACCAGGGCGCGAGCAAGCGCGACGCGCTGCTGCTCCCCGCCGGACAGCCGGTGCGGTCGCCGGTCCAGGAGCGGACCGAGCCGCATCAGCCGGGCGGCCTCGTCGACCCGCTCCTGCACCTCCGGCTTGGGCAGTCCCTCGGCCCGCAGCGGGAACGCCAGGTTGTCGCGGGTTCTCAGATGCGGGTAGAGGGCGTAGAACTGGAACACCATGGCGATGTCGCGCTCGGCGGGCGGCAGGTCGTTGACCAGCGTGTCGCCGATGCGGATGTCGCCCGTCGTCTGCCTCTCCAGGCCGGCTATGGCCCGCAGCGTGGTCGTCTTGCCGCACCCCGAAGGGCCGAGCATCACGAACAGCTCACCGTCGGCGATGGACAGGTCCACGTGATCAACTGCGACCGTCCCGTCCGGGTAGCGCTTGTGCAGGGCGGTCACCTCGATGCCCGCCATCAGCGTCGCACCGCCCCGAGCGTCACACCGGCGACGAGGTGCTTGCGCACCAGGTAGGCGAAGACGAGCACCGGCAGGGCGAAAACCACGGAGGCGGCGGCCACGAGACCCCAGTCCACGGTGGTTCCACCGATGAGGCCGGCGATGGCGGGTGGGGCCGTCCGCACGGTGTCGCTGGAGGTAAGGAAGATGGCGAACACGAACTCGTTCCACGAGAAGATGAGGGCGAAGACCGCCGTCGCGGCGATACCGGGCAGGAGCAGGGGAAGGGTGAATTTCCAGAACGCCTGCAGGCGGGTGTAGCCGTCGAGCATGGCGGCATCCTCGTACTCTGCGGGCACCTCGTCGACGAACCCCTTCATCATCCAGATCGTGAACGGGACGTTGAACGCGGTGTAGATGAGGATCAGGCCGAGCTTGGTGTCGATGAGCCCGAGTTGGCGGTACATGAGGAAGATCGGGATCACGACCACCACGGGCGGCATGAAGCGGGTGGACAGGATGAAGAACAGCTGGTCCTTCTTGGCCTTCACGGCGAAGCGTGAGTAGGCCCAGGCCGCCGGGACCCCCAGCACGGTGGCCAGCGCCGTGGAGACCCCGGCGACCACGACGGAGTTGAGGAACGCGACGGACAAGGTCGAACGACCGCCGCCGGAGGCGACGAACACGTCCTTGTAATGGTCCAGGGTGACCTTGAAGTCGAAGAACTTGGCCGGGATGGCGTAGACGTCCCGGTTCTCCTTGATGGACGTCTCGATCATCCACAGCACCGGGAAGAGCATCACGACGGCCAGCACGGTCAGCAGCGCGACCTCCAGCACGGCGCGGCCCCGGCCGCCGAAGCGGCGCGCGGGGGGCGTGTGATCCCGGACAGGACCTGCGGACACGGCCTCGTCGACGGAGACGGCCATCAGTCCTCCTTGAGCTTGTTCAAGTAGCGCAGGTAGAGCTGCGTGAGGACGATGACGACGAGGACCATGAGGATCCCGTATGCCGAGGCGGTTCCGGTGTTGAAGCCCAGGAACGCGACCTTGTAGACGTGGAACGACAACGTCTCGGTGGAGACCCCCGGACCTCCGCTGGTGAGGATGTAGACGAGGTCGAACAGCCGGAAGGCCTCGATGGCCCTGAACAACACGGCGATGAGGAGCAGCGGCCACACCAGCGGAAGAGTGATGGTGCGGAACCGGAACCACTCGGACGCCCGGTCGATCGAGGCGGCCTCGTACAAGTACTTGGGGACCGCGGTAAGGCCCGCGAGTGCGATGAGCATGATGAACGGCGTCCATTGCCAGGTGTCGACCACGATCAGGGAGATCAGTGCCGTTCGCTGCCGGGTGAGCCACTCCACCTGCCCCAGGCCGAGCGAGCCGAGCATGCTGTTGATCACGCCGAACTGCGCGTCGAGCATGAATTTCCAGAACAGCCCGACCACGACCTGCGACAGCATCATCGGAACCAGGAACAGAGTGGTCAGCAGTCCTCGCCCGTGCGTGCGCCGTGAGATCAGGTAGGCGATGGTGAAACCGAGCACGGTCTGCAGGGTGACCGCGCCGACCACGTAGATCAACGTCGTGAAGGCCCTCAGGTGGACCTGCGCCGACGTCAGGATGGCGGTGTAGTTCTCGAACCAGACGAAATCGGCGGGCCCCCCGCGGGTGGCCGAGTAGTCGGTGAAGGACAGGTACAACGCCCACAGCAACGGGAACACCGACATGGCGAGCAACAGCAGCAGCGCCGGGGAGATGAAGGCCACGGTGAGCCAGCGGTCGCTCAACCGGCGGGACCGACCCGGTGCAGGCGGCGTCGCGGACGCCACCTGCCCGGGGCGGTCGGTCGTCAGAGGGGCGGGGTCACTCACAGTCCGCCGCCGCCCTTGCGGTTGCCGGAGTCGAGCACGCCCTGCTGCTCCTTGGCGATGTCGTTGAGCGCGTCCTTCGGCGTCTTCGCGCCGTTGAGAGCCGCGTTCACGTTGGTGTTCTCAATGTCGACGAGGCGCGCGTACTCGGGCACGTTCCACATGTCCCGCATCCGCGAAACCGAGTCGGTGTACACCTGGTTGAACGGCCCGGCGTTGAGGAACTCGGGCGACTCCAGGGCGTCCGTACGCGATGGCACGCCACCGGCGGCGGCCCACTTCTTCTGGATGTCGGCCTGCTCGAACCACTTCATGAAGTTCAGGGCCTCCGCCTGGTTCGCCTCGGGGGAGTAGGCCGACACGTGCATCCCCATGCCGCCGAGAGGCACCAGGTTCGTCTTCTGGCTCGGCAGGGTGGCAAAACCCAGCTTGTCGAGAATCTCCTCCCGCGTGGTGCCGAGCGTCGACTGCTTCGGGTCAAGCAGGCCGCCGCTCGCGGCGATCCAGTTGAACGCGATGCATGCCTTGCCCTGGGCGACCGCCGCGTTCACCTCGTCGATGAACCAGTTGCCGGAGCCCTTGGCGGTCAGCGGCTTCATCTTGTTGACCAGGACGTCCATCGCCTCCTGGCCCGCAGCGTCGTTGATGACGCCGTCGATCTTGCGCGTCTTGGAGTTCCAGAGGTTGCCGCCGTAGACGCCGTTGACCGTGTTGTAGGTTACGGCCGCGGCGTCGGAGCCGTTGGCCTGGTGGAAAGCCAGCCCGCTGACGCCAGGGTTGTCCGCCTGGCACTTCTCGGCGACTGAGATCATCTCGTCCCACGTCTGCGGTGGCTTGTCGCCGATCAGGTCCTTGCGGTAGATCATCGTCCAGGTGTCGCCGAGCAGCGGCAGTCCGTACAGGCTGGCGTTTTCGTCGCGCTTGCCGGTCTCCGCCTGGGGGTACTGGCCGTAGGCCGCCAGGAGGTACGGGTTGTAGGCCTTGACGTCGATGTTCTTCTTGACGAAGTCGGTGAGGTCGAGGATGTTGCCGTTCGTCACGGCCTCGCCGATGTGCTGCGAGTCCAGGATCGGGATGTCGAAGTCGGTCTTGTGCGCTGCGAACTGGGTGAACATCGCGTCGTGCCAGTTCGCGTTCGGCACGGTGTTGACCTTGATGGTCACGTTCGACCGCTCCTTGGTGTACTCCGCGTTCGCGAAGTCTTCCAGCGCGTGGGCGGGGGGCCAGTCGAACCAGATGAAGCTGAGGGTCAGCGGGTCCTTGGTGAGCTCCGGGATGGTCGCCGGTGCCTTGGGGGCGCTCGCCTCGTCCTGGCCGCCGCCGCAAGCCGCCACGGTCGTGGCCACTAACATGGCCGCCGTCGCCAGCTGCACCTTTCGACGGGGAACGGACAGTCGTCCTACTCGCTGCGGATACCGCATCTTCTTGCCTGCTTTCTGGGGGGGACCTCTGGAGCCTTGCTGCGTGCTTCGCCGAGCAGTTGCTGGGTTGTTCAGGCGTGCTGCCGGCTGTCGCAGGGGCTGACCCGCAGACCGGCGTCACGAGTACGCCGCGACGTAATGGGGCTTCAAGCAGTCGAGAGAAGTCCTTCGGTCCTTGTGCGGCCCGGTGGCGAATCGAGTAGGACGTCGAGCATGCTCATGGGAGCTCCAACTGATCGAAGCGGAGCGATGGCGGGCGGTTCCCCGACGGGTGAAGGATGGGTGGCATCCGTCACCTTTCCTATACGATCCGAGTAGGGGCGTCAATATCCCGCAGCATTGCGACCGATGTCAACAAGTTCTCGAAGACGCAGGAAAGGACCTCACGTCACGATGGACGACGAAGTGATGATCGTGCGGCGCCGTGGGGCCATGACGGGCGGAACGCCGCCGGGAAGATCTCGCGGCCGGCTTGCCGACGAGGTGTACGACACGCTGCTCGGACAGCTGATGTCGCTACGGATCGAGCCTGGCTCCCGCGTCACGATCGACGCCCTGGCGCGAGAGCTGGGGGTCTCGCAGACGCCGATCCGAGACGCTCTGAACCGCATGGAGGCCGAGGGCCTGGTCGTGCGTGTGCCCCATGCCGGCTATCGCATTCCCCCCCAGATCACCCGTGACCGATTCGAGGACATGCTTGAGATCCGCCTGCTCCTCGAGCCGGCAGCGGCGCGCAGATCCGCCGAACGCGCATCCTCGAAGCAGGTGGCCGGTCTGCGACGAATGCTGGAGGAGATGGCGGAGCTGGAGGGGGGCGACGGGCCCATGGCCTATGGCGCCTTCGGGCTGCGCGACGCCGCTTTTCACGATCTCGTCGCCCTGAGCGCGGGGAACCAGGTCATCCGCGAAGCGCTCGCTCGCCTGCACACGCACGTGCACCTGTTCCGGCTTCTCCACGACACCCAGGTCACTCACTTGGCCATGGCCGAGCACGAAGAAGTTCTGGCCGCGATCGCCGCGCGCGACCCCGACGCCGCCGCCTACGCCATGCGTCGGCACATCCTGCTGTCCGGCGAGCGGTTCCGGCGATTGTTCGACGAGGCCGAGGGCGCGGACGGAATGGCGGTAAAGGCTTGACGGGCGGTCTGGGCCGAGGAATGCTAACCCAATCGGATCGGATTGGATCGGATTGGATCCACTTCACCCGCCCCAGATGCGAGGAGAAGCAGGTGCCCAGAGCACTGCTCCTGACCGGCGACGCCGCCGAGGAGCTCGACACCATGTATCCCTACTATCGCGTGCAGGAGGGCGGCTGGGACGTTGACGTCTCGTCACGGACGATGCGTGACGTTCAGCTGGTCATCCACGAGTTCGACCCCAACTCCGACGCCTACGTGGAGAAGAACGGCCGAAAGTTGCCGGTCGACGTGCCCTGGGCCGAGGTCGACGTCGAGCGCTATGACGCCCTCATCATCCCTGGGGGACGTGCCCCCGAGTGGATCCGGGTCGACGCCGACGTCAGGCGCATCACCGAGCACTTCTTCGCGCGCGACCTCCCGATCGCGCTGGTGTGCCACGGCGCGCAGGTGCCGGCTGTGTACGGGCTGCTGAAGGGTCGAAAGACGGCGTGCTTCCCCCCCATCACCGGTGACATGGAGAACGCGGGCGCGACGGTCATCGACGCTCCCGACGTCGTGGACGGCAACCTCGTCTCCTGCCGGGGGTGGCCCGACATGCCGCAATTCGGCAGGGCGATGATGGAGCTCTTTTCGAAGTCCATCAACTCCGCATCGGCATGAGCACACCGGACCTGTCTCGGTGACGGCACTTCGGACCGTCACCGTCGACGGCTCCCCCGTCCACGTCCTGGAGAGCGGCACCGGGCCCGCGGTGCTGATGCTGCACGGCTCCGGACCCGGTACGACCGGATCCGGCGCCTGGGCAACGACGGCACAGGCGCTGGGCACGTCCTGGCACCTGGTGGCTCCTGACCAGGCGGGGTTCGGCCGTACACCAATCCCGGCAGGCTCCAGGGGTGGGCTCCGGCTGTGGACGGAGCAGGCCGCGGGCCTGATGGATGCTCTCGGTGTCGAGCACTACGCCGTGGTGGGCCACTCCATGGGCGGTGCCGTGGCGCTGGCGCTGGCGGCCGCGCGCCCCCAGCAGGTCACCCGTGTCGTGGCGGTCTCGACGATGGGCGCCCCCGGGGCGCCGCTGTCCGCCGAACTCGACGCGATCTGGGCCGCCCCCGCCGGCCCGCTCGGGGCACGAGACATGTTGAGTCGCCTCGTCCTCGACCAAGCGCTCGTGACCGAGTCGGCCGTCGCCGCCCGTGCAGCCGCGATGCGAGCGGGGGCGGCCGCATTCGCGTCGTTGTTCCCTCCACCCAGGGCACGTTGGGCCGACGAGCTCACCCTCTCGGCGCAAACGCTGGCAGGGATCCGCGCGCCCGTGCTGCTCGTCCACGGCGCCGAGGACCGAGTCACCCCGCTCGGGACGGCAGCCCTGCCCCTGCTCGAACACCTGGCCGATGTCCGTCTGCACGTGCTCGGCCGATGCGGGCACGTGCCGGCGCTCGAGCACCCGCACGACTTCAGGCGACTCCTGTCGTGCTTCCTCGGCCGGGAACGAGGTCACTGATTGCTGCGACAGGTCCGCAGCCCGTGCTCAAGCAGATGAGCGCTACGGCCCCTGGCAAACCATCTACCAGCGCTTTCGCCGCTGGTCAGCCGACGGCACCTTCACCCGGCTCCTGCAGCACGTCCAGGTTCACGACGACGCCGTCGGCCAGGTCGACCGGTCGGCCATCTGCGTGGACTCCACCATCGTGCGCGCTCACCAACACGCGGCCGGAGCCCGTAAAAAGGGACCCACCACAGGACATACGGACAGCAACCCGGTCAGAGCGATCAGGACCGACAGGCGCTCGGGCGCTCGCGCGGCGGACTGACCACCAAGATCCACCTGGCCGTCGACGGACGCGGCCTGCCTCTGACATGCATCCTCACCGGCGGCAACGTCAACGACTGCACCCAGTTCACCGCCGTGATGGAGGCCATCCGCGTGCCCCGCACACGGCCCGACCATGTGATCGCCGACAAGGGCTACAGCTCCCGCACCATCCGCACCTACCTGCGCCGACGCGGCATTGGTACCACCATCTCGGCCGTGACCATCGCCTGCCCACTGCTCTTCCACAAAACAGGTCCTAGCGCCCTTCCCCGCGACCCGAGCCATGACGAGGCAGTGGCCGAGGTCATCGCTCGACATGGTCGCATCGACATCCTCGTGAACAACGCTGGACGTAGCCACGTCGGCGCCGTGGAGGAAACCGGCGAGGCCGGGCACCGGGCCCTGTTCGAGGTCCGCTTCTTCGGCCCCGCCGCGCTGACCCGCGCCGCCCTCCCCCACCTGCGGGCACGGCGGTCCGACGCGATCGTGCAGGTCAGCAGCGTGGGAGGACGATTGTCGTTCGCGGGAATCTCCGCCTACAGCGCGACGAAGTTCGCGCTCGAAGGCTTCTCCGAAGCGCTACGGGCCGAGGCCGCCCATTGGGCGTAACCGTGTTCATCGTCGAGCCGGGCAACTTCCGCACCGGACTGCTCGCCGCGTCCGGCGAGAGATTGAATGAGACCGAGGGTCGCGCGCGGCGCCGGCGGGCAGCTCGCTGTCCTTGAACTGGGCCACGCCTGGCCTGGCGTGACATCGGATCATCCCGGCGACGTGGGCGTGTACGACCCTGTTGCCTAATTCTGGTCGCGTCGGCGTGTTCGCATGAGTGGCCGAGCTGAGGCAGTCCTTCCGGCTGGATCGCGCGGCGCTTGGCGCGCTGGCCGGCAAACGCCGCCCGGACACCCGCTTGGGGTGGGCGGTGCAGTGGGGCACGGTGCGTGTGCTCGGGGTGTTTCTGACCGAGGCCCCCGCTGAGGTCCCGGGAGCGGTGAGGTTCGTCGCTGAGCAGCTGGAACTCGATCCCAGGTGCTCGGCCGGCGGCAGCAGACGGCGTACGAGCACGCCTGGGAGATCCGGGAACTGCTGGGGGCTATCGGCCTTGGCTCTCAGCAGCTGGCCGCACGTGAGGCGTTCCACCTGGCCGCTGACTTTCCGGGTGGTGGTGCCGATACCAGTTCAGTGTTGCGGATACGGCCTGGTCGTGGGGGGTGACGTTGACGGGTCCGAAGGCATTGCGGAAGGCGGAGTCGTCGGAGATGAATGGCCGGTCGCGCTGATACCAGGTCTCACCGAGTTCGCGGACGATGGGGTTGAACAGCCCGATGAGGCGCTGTGTGGTCCGACCGAGCCCGGCGATCCTGGGGGTGTCGCCGATCGCGGACCACACGTGGTCGAGGAATTGGCGTCCGGTGATCGCCTCGGCGGCTGGTAGGTGCCAGGCGCGCCCGTCGGCCTGTTGGTGTTCCCCGAGGGTGACCAGTGCAGCGGCGATGTCGGGGAGGTAGTTGAGGGTGTGGGGCTGGTCGAGGTCGCCGACCCAGCGGGCGGTCTTTCCTTTCAGTGCGGCGGCGAAGATGGTCGGGCCGAGGACGGTGTTGACGCCGCCGGGCCCGTAGTAGTCCGATGCCCGGCCTAAGGTGGCGCGGACCCGGCCGGATCGGTGAGCGTCGAGGATGAGCTTGTCCACCTCAGCGCGGGCGCGGCCTTTTGGGAAGCCCGCGGTGTGGGGCAGGTCCTCGGTCATCGGGCCCTCGACCGGCCCATAGACGTAGAGGTTGTCGGCCATCACCAGTTTGGCGCCGGCGGCCTCGACTCCGGCGAGCACGGTTCGGGTGAGGGCGGGGAAGTTCTTGGGCCAGCGCGTGTAGCCGGGTTGTGCGCATTGGTAGACGACGGCGGCGCCGTCGCAGGCGGCGATCGCGCCGTCGAGCGTGGTGATGTCGGCGCGGAGGTCGTGTGGGCCGGTGGCCGCGCCGCGGCTGACGGCTCTGACGTGGTGGCCGCGGGCGGTGAGTTCGGCCACGACGGCTTTGCCGAGTGCTCCGGTGGCGCCGAGTACAACGTGCAGTCGGGACATGACGTCCTCCAGTTTCAAGATTTAATAACGCTGTTACGTAACTAAGTTATGATACTCTGAGCGATATGGCAAGGCCCAGAATCCGTGACTACGCAGAGCTCCGCCGTGACCTGGTCGACGCCGGTGGCCTGCTGTTGGCCGAGCAGGGGCCGTCGATGTTGAGCACCCGCCGAGTCGCCCGGCAGGCGGGCGTGTCCACCACGGCGGTCTACAATCTCTTCGGCGACAAAGCCGGCTTGGTACGCGAGATGTTCCTGTCGGGGTTCGAGCGTCTCGCCGAGGCCTTCGCCGCCGTACCACGCACCAACGATCCCGTCGCTGACCTGTTGGCCCTCGGCCACGCCTACCGCGCCACCGCTCTGGCCAACCCACATCTCTACGAGCTCATGTTCGGCCGGCCGGTCCCCGAGTTCCGGCCCGATACCGAGACCGCCGCACAGATCCAACCCACCTTCGACAGCTTGGTCACCGCCGTCACCCGCTGCGTGGAAGCAGGCTTGTTCGCGCCCGCCGAGCCGTACGACCTGGCCGTCCAGTTCAACGCCCTCGCCCATGGGCTGTGCAGCCTCGAACTGCGCGGCGCGCTCGGAGACCCCGCGCAAGGCCGCCGCCACTGGGACGAGGCCTTCGAGACGATGGTCCGCGGCCTGTCCGCCACTCACCCGTGATGCGGTACAGGGGCGAAACCCCCTCGTCAGTCCATTCCACGCCGCCCCGGTGCCCAGAACGGTCTCACCACGAGAGCCCCCGTAGCGATGAGGAAATTTTCAACGAAGTTGCATCTGACCTGCGATAACGCAGGAGCATCCGACTGGCGTCTCGGTTTGATCACGGTGCTGGTCATGACACCAAGGACTGTTCGTGACCCGGGTATCGGCCAGGGACTACGGCCGTTGCTTCGTATCGCCGGCTCCGGCGTCCGGCTCGGTGATGCTGGTGTCGTGGTCGCGGAGCATGCGCATGACGGTGGCCGGGGCCGACAGATCCTGCATCTGATGCAATTGGGCGGGGTCCCGCCACATCGGCCTGTGCTTCGGGCCGCCGGGTGTCGGCAAGACGCTGTCGGCCCGGCAGTACGCCCAACGGGACGAACTGGAGACGATGCTTCAAGCCTGGCGGACCAACTCCACCGCCGTCCGCGAGCGAACCGACCTGCACACCCTGCTCTACACTCCGACGGTCGCCAATTCTCCGCGCCTCATCGACAAGGACCTGGTCCGCCTCGGTGAGCACCTGGCCGTCGTCCGTCTGCAGCCACTGGGCGGCGCTCGGGCTCACCCTGTCCGCCGACGACTTCACCGACGCCGAAGCCATCGCCGCCGTCCACCGCATCACCAGCGGCAACTTCCGGCTCGTGCAACGGCTCTTCGCTCAGATCGCTCGCACTCTTGACATCAACACCCTAAAGATGATCACCAAGGAAGTCGTGGAGACCGCTCGCGAGTCCCTCGTCATCGGCATACCGTGATCAACGCTAAATAGCGCTGATAGTTCACCGCCACCGAGCGCCCAAGGTCACAGCCGAGCAGGCGAAACCTGCGTCCGGCCAGTGTGCGACTCCGGCACGTTATCCGGTACATCACCATCGGCGTGGTCCGGTGAGCCCGGCCGCGCGGAAGGTGTCCGCGCTGCGCGGCGGCGGCGTCGATCTGGCCGCGGCCGCCGACGCGTTCCTGTCGACACCACGCCTGGCCAACCCCAACACCCACCGCGCCTACGCCGGCGCCATCGACCGCACCGTTGCCGTGCTCGGCGCGGACCGGTCGCCGGCCGAGATCTCCGGCGATGAGGTCGGCGACGCGCTCACCCGGCTGCGGGGAACGTGCGCGCCGGCGACCTGGAATCGCAACCGCGCCGCGGTCTCCTCCTGGCTCACCCGGTGCCAGACCAAAAAACGCTGGGCCGCCCCATCGGTCCCCGCCGACCTCGATCGCCGCCGGGAAACCCCCGACGAGACCAAGGGCGTCGCCAAGACCACCATCCACCGGCTCCTGTCACGCCGGGACGTCCCGCTGCGGGAGAAGACCCTGTGGCGAATGCTGTACGAAACCGCGGCCAGGGCCTCGGAGATTCTCGCCCTCGACGTCGAAGACCTCGACCTGCGCCAGCTGCGCCACTCAGCGGCCACCCACCTGGGCGACGCCGAGGTACCGCTGCAGCTCATCATGGGCAAAACCCGGCACAGGAACCTCCGCGCCGCCATGCGCCACGTCAAACCCATCACCGAAAACCTCGCCCCACCCCGCCGACGTCACTGACGTCCGCAGTCCGTCATCCAGCCCAGCGGGCTGCAGAGTCACGGGCCCTCGTCCCTGATCACCGGTCAGTCGTCGAAGAGCTGGACGACGGTGACGTTCTTGACCCGGTCGTAGCTGTCGACGATCAGGTACCAGTAGTCGTCGTAGGGCACCTCCAGGCTGATGGGGCTGTAGTCGTAGAAGCCGCCGTGATATTGGTAGGCATCCTCATCGAGGTACGCCTGGTATTCATCGCTGTCCATGAGGCAGACCCGGGCGGTCGAGCCGCGCCAGTCCACCTCGAAGATGGCGCCGGCCCCGGTTTCTCCGAGGTCCCAGTACAGATGCCTCACACATCGTTTGTAGCTGGCCACGTACGGGGCGGGAAGCCGCGTCCCGGAAACGGCAGCGTGGTCACCCGCCGGTCTGCGAATCAGCGATCGCGTGGTTCTGCTCTGCGGGCGGCGAGCTGGTCGTTGGCGGCGGCCTCCATGCTGGTCAAGCGCGCGTGGACTTCGCCGAACTGTTCGTCCAGGCGCGTACGCGGCTGCTCCAGCGCGGTGGGGGCCGGAGCCGGGTGGACGTGCACCGTGGGTCGGAGGTGGATGCCGCGCAAGGCGAACACCGACAGCACGCCCCGGTACAGGACGGTAATACCGGCGACCAAGGAGCAGATCGTCCGGGCAGCCGTCGAGGTACTCGACGGCGAGGGCGTGAACGGGCTGAACATCCGCCGTTTGGGCACACACCTCGGGTCGGCCGCATCGGCGGTGTACTACCACGTCAAGAGTAAGGACAAGCTGGTGGTCCTCGCCGCCGACCACGTGTTCGGCGAGATCCCGCTGCCCGGCACCGCCTTCGGGTGGCGAGAAACCGCCGCGTCGCTGGCGCGTGGAGCGTATGCCATGGTCGTGCGGCACTACTGGTTGATCCCGGCGATGAGCACGCACCTCATCTACGGCCCCGGCAAGGCCCGCTTCGACGAACAATCCCGACGATCTACTAGTCGGCGGGGTTCACCCAAGCCGGGGCCGACCAGGCAGCCGCTACCGTGCTCATGTTCGTGATCGGCGCCGCGCAGGGCCACGCGGCACAGGCGGCCTGGCAGGCGCACCTCCGACGAAACCGGGAGCTCTGGGCCGTCACCGGCGCGAGCCCGGCCTCGAGGTGCCCGGTCTGCTCCGGCCAGATCGTCCTGGCATCGACCGGCCGCCCACCGCGCTACTGCGGCACCCCTTGCCGGAAGGTGACCCATCAATCAGGAGTCCGAGTGGCGGCTCACCGGAGCTATAGGAGTTCCAGGCCTTCATGGTCATAGTTGCGGGCGCATGGCCGTGGTTAAAGTGCCGTCATGCGTGTCGGCCCTCCTGACCCCGGCGGTGACATGGCTCTCCGGCAAGTCCTGCACATTCGCCACCTCGGCCATGGCCCGGGGACTCATGAATTCCGGATGACCGTCGACGAAAAGGGAGACCGCCCGGCGAGTTCTTCGTCATAGGCGAGTCAGGCTCGCAGCGGCGTCACGCACGCACCCGGACAGGGCGCACCTCGACGACGAGTTCGGCGTGGAAGCCGGTCGGCGGCTCGAAGCCGCACATCTCGCGATGACGCGGGGACACGCCCTGCCCGGGTGACGGCGGGGCGGCCGCCGCTCCGGCCCGCACGGCCGGTCGGCCGAGATCGGACGGTGCAAGCGGAAGGGCTCGCCGGGCCCGGCCGGAATCGCATGAGGCATTCGGGGTGATCGAGATGATGGGGTACGCGCTGTCCGAGGTGGAAGGCCGCGCCCGCGAACTGGCCGCCCTCGACCGTTTCCTGACCTCGCTGCCCGACGGCGCCGCGGCCCTCGTCCTGGCCGGCGACGCAGGCATCGGCAAGACCACGGTATGGAACCATGGCGTCGCCCGCGCCGGTGCCCTCGGTCACCGCGTCCTGTCCTGCCGGCCCGCCGAGGCCGAGACCATACTGACGCTCAGCGCGCTGGCCGACCTGCTTCACGGCGTGCTTGAGGACGCGGGCGACATGCTTCCGCCGCTCCAGGCACAGGCTCTGGAGGTGGCGCTCCTCCATCGGACGGAGGCCGAGGGGCCACCGCTGGCCGCGCGTGCCCTCGGCGCCGCCGCGCTGTCGGCGGTGCGGGCCCTGGCGCGGAAGGGTCCCGTGCTGCTGGCGATCGACGACGTGCAGTGGCTGGACGAGGCCAGCGCACAGACGATCGCCTATGTGGTGCGCCGCCTGACGGAGGAGCCCGTGGGCCTGCTCGTGGCGATGCGGGCCAGGCCTCCGGCCGCCGCACCGCTGGGGCTGGCTCAGGCGCTGCCCGCCTCCCGCGTCGGCATGATGTGGCTGGGATCCCTCGGCCTGGGCGCGCTGCGCCGGATGCTGCTGCGGCACACCGGTGAGGAGTGGAGCATGCCGGCGCTCCGCCGCCTCCACCAGGCCTCGGGAGGCAACCCGCTGTACGCCCTGGAGATCGTACGGTCCCTTCGCCGCACCGGCGCCTACCCGGGGCCCGGTGAACCGCTTCCCGTTCCCGAGTCGGTGGCGAAGCTGATGGGTGAGCGGATACGTGCGCTGGGCGAACCCGTCGTCGACGTGCTGCTGCATGTCGCCCTGCTGGCGCACCCGACGGTTACGACGGTGCGGGCGGCGATCGGGGTGCCGGAAGGGCGGCTGTCCTCCCTGACGGTGGCGGAGGAGTCCGGCGTGATCGAGGTCCGGCAGGGCCGGATCGGTTTCACCCACCCGCTGCTGGCCTCCGCCGTCCGCGCGGTGACCTCGTCCGAGCGTCACCGGCGGGTACGACGGCGGCTGGCCGAGGTGGTCTCCGATGTGGAACAGCAGGGCCGGCACCTGGCGCTGTGCGAAGACGGGCCGGACGAGAAGGTCGCGGCACTGCTGGAACAGGGGGCTACCGGCGCCTGGCACCGGGGAAGTCCGGCGGCCGCCGCGGAACTGTGGAACCTGGCGGCGGCCCGTACCCCGCCGGGCGATGTGGACGGTGCCCATCGGCGGACGGTCGCCGAGGCGCGGTGCCTGCTCGCCGCCGGTGACGCCGCTCGCGCCCGTCGCGTGCTGGAGGCGGTGGTGGCGGCCCGGCCGCCGGACCCGCTGCGGTCCCGGGCGCTGCTGCGGCTCGCCGAGGTCGTCTTCTACGAGGGCGGCACGGTCGAGGCGGGCCGGCTGTGCCGGCGCGCGCTGGTCGGTGCCACCGGCCACCCGGACCTGCAGGCGGAGCTGCACCTACGCCGGGCCTGGTTCAGCACCCACGACGCGACCGAGCAGCTGGCCGCCGCCGAGGCCGCCGCCGAGGTGCTTCAGCGGCCGGGGGCGTGTCCGGAGCCCGTGTTGCTGTCGTGCGCCTTGTCCGTACGGGCGATGTACCGGCTCACCAACGGCCTGGGCATCGCCCATCGCGATCTCGAGCGCGCCGCCCGCCTGCTGCCGGCGCAGCCGTCGCGGCACTGGGCCGAGACGTGGAGCCGGCAGAGCCTGGGGGCGTGGGCCAAATGCGTGGATCCGGCCGAGGCGCGCAAGCGCTTCGCGGTCGAGCTCAGCCTGGCCACCGAGTCCGGTGACGAACCCGCGGTCGGGCACGCGCTGATGCACCTCGCCGAGATCGACTGCTGGCTGGGGGACTGGCCGCGGGCCCGTCAGGAGGCGCGGCGGTCCATCGAGGTGATCGAACTGACCGGCCAACGGCGCTGGCTCGGCTTCGGCCGATACGCCCTGGCCCTGGTCGACGCGCATCTCGGTCGCGTCCGTGAGGCCGAGGCCGCCGCCCGGAATGCGTTGGAGCAGGCCGGGGAGTCCGGCGACCCGTACGTGGCCGCCCTGCTGCGGCAGGTCCTCGGCTTCGTCGCGCTGTCCGCGGCGGATCTCGAGCGGGCCGACCATCACCTGAGCCAGGCGGACGGACTGGTCGGCGCCATGAAGATCAAGGAACCGGCGCGCTACATGTTCCACGGCGACCAGATCGAGGCCGCGGCCGCCACCGGCCGGACGGCGCGGGCGCGCAAGCTGCTCGCGCGGCTGCGGAACCGCGCCGAGGTCGCGCCGCGTCCCTGGCTGCTGGCGATCCTGCCCCGTAGCGAGGCGGTCGTCGCCGCGGCCGAGGGCGACCTGGACCGGGCGGCCCGCGCCGCGCAGCGGGCCTTGGACGCATGCGCCGCCCTGCCGATGCCCTTCGAACGCGGGCGCGCCCTGCTGGTGTACGGCAAGGTCCTGCGGGCGAGCAAGCAGAAGATTTCGGCCAGGGACGTGCTGACCCAGGCCGAGCAGACCTTCGACGAGCTGGGTGCGCCGCTGTGGTCCGCGCAGGCGGCGGCCGAACTGCGCAGGTGCGGGCAGCGCCGGGTGCCCGATCGCCAGCTGACGCCCACCGAGCAGGAGATCCACCGGCTGGTCGCGTCCGGCCTGACCAACCGTGAGGTGGCCGGACGGATGTTCATCAGCGCCAAGACCGTCGAGGCCAACCTCACCCGCATCTACCGCAAGCTCGGCGTGCGCAACCGCAGCGAGCTGGCGGGGCTCGGTACACGACCCGAGGCCGCCGGCAGCTCCCGCGCCGACTGAGCCGATGCTCCCCGTAGCAGACCGGGGGCGGCGGGCGGACGTTCACGCGGTCGTGGCCGGGGTCCCGTCCGTTCAGGGGACTCCGGCCACGACCTCCCCCGGGCCCGGACAAGCGCTCCGGCGCGGGGGATCGGGAGACCTGGGGCTAGCCGAACTGCACCTTCACGCCGAACTGGTTCTCCGCCCGCTCGATCGGGCTGAAGAACACGTCGAGGGTGACCGGGTCATACCCGTGATGAACGCCTAATGCCTGGTTGAGCACGTACCAGGGGCCTCCGCTGTCGCCCGGCAGGCTGGCCGCCCCCGAGACGCCCACCATGTTCGAAGCGGTCTTCGTGCAGCCGCCGCAGCCGCCCCACGCGAACTGGATGCTCACGCTCGGGTTGTTGATCGCGCCGCAGGTGGTTCCGCTGGTCCGCCCGAAGTGGCAGACGTAGGCCCCCGACATGTAGCCGGAACTGGCGATGCGGGACGTCACGGTGCGTCGTGTGCTGAAGGTGTCCCAGAACTCGGGGACGTCGTCGTGGCCCGTGGTGGTGTGCCACTCCACCTCTCCGTTGGCGCCGATGTGCTCGCTGACGAACGGCGCGGAGAAGGTCGAGACGACCCCGCCGACGGAGTTGTTCTGATCCATCTGGTTGATGCCCTCGCAGTGCGCGGCGGTGAGCACGCCCTCGGCCTGGTCGCTGGTGCGCCGGACGACGAAGGCCGAGGTGCACGCGTAGGCGCCACCGCTGCGGAGGATCGACCCTCCGTACCCGGTGCTGGGAACGGTCAGCCTGGCCCCGGGAGCGAGTTCCTCGATGGAGAAGTCGGAATCCCGCAGGGCGAGCCGGCCTCCGGCCACGCGGGCGGTCAGCTTGTCCTGCAGTGCCCGCCCGCGCAGGTCCGGCTGTTCCCGCTGAAGCGCGAGTGTGAGTCCGATGCGCTGCGTCACCAGGTCGAAGTCCGAGCGGACTTGCGTGAAGCCCAGGTCCTTGGCCGCCGCGTGCAGCGCGTTCTGCCGGGCGACCATCTCGTCGAACGAGTACTTCATCCCGCCGGTCAACTCGACCTCGGGAATGGTGCCGGCCCGCACCGAGTCCGGAATCCGGCCCTTGAAGTAGAGGGTGGCCGGCCTGTTCGCGGTGAAGTCGAACCGGCCTCCGGCGTACGACTGCGCCCGGACGTCCTCGGGCAGCGACTCCACGAGTTTCGTGATCCTCTGCTGGATGGTCAGCCGCCGCTTGGCCTCGGAGACCGAGACCTTCGCCAGGCCCGCGACGGCCGTGGCGTCCCGCTCCAGGGCCTCCTCGGGGGTGGTGAGGGCGCCGTCGTCAGGTGGGGAGGTCTCCGCGGTCACGTCGGGGGCGACATTGGAAACGGGGGGCGGGTCGGCGTGCGCGGGCAGTGCCGGCAGGGCCAGCAGGCTCCCGATGACCAGGAGACCAGCCGCGGCCGTGCGCGGCGTGGCGCGCCGGGCGCCGCTTGTGGCCCGCCCGGTTCTCACGCCTGATGCGAGTCGCATCCGTCGTCCTCCAGTTGCTCGATCGGCGCGCCCGGCCCGCTGCCGGGGCGCTTCCAGGAGCAACGATGGCGTTGGGCCCACCCCCGAGTAATCGGGGAAATCCCTATCGAATGCGGCAGATCGGACAGCGACTCGCTACGGCTCCAGAATCTTGTTCCATGGCGATGTACGTCTCGCTCGGCCAGGGCCGTTACCGGGCCACGGAGCACGCTCAGGGACTGTGGGATCCACGGCATCAGCACATGGGAGCGGTCACCGCGCTGCTGGTGCACGAACTCGACCGCGTCCCGAGCCGCCTCCCCGGCCTTCCGGCGGCCTCACGGTCGAGGCGTACGTCGAGCCCTTCGGTGAAGAGAGTCGAGACCAGAAGGTCGTGCAGGTAGGTCGGTGACTGCATGGCCGCCTCTCGAAGGAGGGGACGTCTCGCGAGACGCCCCCTCCTGGTGGAGGGTGGATTACGGGGTGCCGGGCCTGATTCTGACGTAGAAGGCGTCGGAGGGGTTGTTCTGCACTCCTCCTTCGCGGGTTCCCCTGGTGAACACGCGATAGCGGGCGTAGAAGGCCCCCAGGTCACGACCGGCGGCCTGGTTGTGGAGTCCGCTCGTGTTCGAGTCCTGCGCCGCGACCGCGGGTGGCGCGGGCGGCTCCTCCCCCAACCGGACGTCACCGACCTTGAACGTCCGCACGGTGAGGCCCTCCGAGAACGCGCTCTCTCGACCGGGGCGGGGTGTACTTGATCACGGTTCAGTGTCGTGCGATCGGCCGATCTTGACGTGGGAGCACCCATAAGACGTTATTAGAACATATGTTCCCATTCATGCAGGAGGTCCTCGTGCGCCATCCGCTGGTTCGCCGATTAGCCGCTCACTGCGGCGCCGCCGGCCTGCTCACCAGCCTGCTCACCGGCCTGCTCACCGTCGCGGCCCCCGCCGCCTCGGCGGCCGACACCACGACCGACCTCGGGGTGACCTTCGGCTCCTATGCCGCCGACCTGGCCGTCGGCGGCGGCCGGGTGTTCGTCGCCGCCGAGGACCGGATCATCGTGGCCGACACCGGCGGAAACCTCACCGGCGGCGTCGTCACCGGCCTGTCCGACATCCGCGAACTGGCCATGAACGCGGACGACACCCGCCTGTACGCGGCGCTCACCGGTTCGAACGAGGTGGCCGAGATCGACACCGCGAGCCTCGCCGTCACCCGGCGGATCGACCTGTCGGCCCACCCGTGCCCGCAAACCCTGGCGCTGCTGGGCGAGCGGTTGTGGGTGGGGCACGGGTGCGACGACGGCCATGGCGGCGTCGTCGGCCTGGATCTGGGCGCGGCCGCACCGGCGCCGGTGGCGGTCGGGGGCGAGCACCTGAGCGCTCCCGTGCTCGCGGCCGGCGGCGACACGCTCGTGGTCGGCCGGACCGGCCTGCACCACGCCGACATGCTGGTCTACGACGTCGGCGGCGGCACCCCGGAGCTGCGCGGCACGATCGACGGGAGGAAGTGGCGCATGGACTACCTGCGCGACCTCGCCCTGACCTCCGACGGCACCACCCTGTTCGCCGCGGCCGACGCCCCCGGGCACTTCTCCAGGTACGACACCACGACCCTGGCCGCGACCGGCACCTACGGCGACGGCTGGGACGGGTATCCGTCGGCCGTGGCGCTCGGCGCGGGCGGCGCCTACGTCGCCGCGGGACGCCAGTGGGGCAGCACCGACCTCACGCTCTACGACGCCGCGACCGGCGCGGCGATGTTCGCGGCCGACCAGCCGGACGCCGAAACGCTCCCGGACGGCGTCGCGTTCTCCGGCCCGGACGTCTTCGTGCTGCTGCGGAGCTCCGCGGGCCGGCTGCTGCTGTGGCGGGTGACGGGCGTCGCGCTGCCGGCGTCCGATCTGACGGTGACGGCCCCGGCGCGCGCGTGGGCCGGCTCGCCGGTCACCGTCGAGGGGCGGCTCACCCGC
This sequence comes from Streptosporangium sp. LJ11, assembly GCF_051918945.1. NCBI lineage: Bacteria > Bacillati > Actinomycetota > Actinomycetes > Streptosporangiales > Streptosporangiaceae > Streptosporangium > Streptosporangium sp. LJ11. The sequence goes on along the minus strand of NZ_JBPXMB010000042.1, from coordinate 12,814 downwards.
GCCGACGGCAAGGCGCTCGGGCTCAAGCCGCTCGCGGTGACCCGGCGCCTGCCCGACGGGAGGAAAAAGCAGATCACCGGCGTGACGACGCAGAAGAACGGCACGTTCACCTTCGAGGACACGCCGCCGGACATCGGCGAGGTGACCTACTTCGTGTTCTGGGACGGCGACGACCGCTACCGCCGAAGCAGCGCCTCCGCCACCGTGATGGTCAGGCACGTGTCCACCCTCACCATGGAAGGACCGCAGTCAGGCGTCGTCGGCACGGCCATGGAGCTGACCGGCGTGCTGACGGCGGGTGGCGAGCCGCCATCGCCGGGGGCCACGCTCACCGTGCAGCGCAGCGTGTACGTCGACAACGTCAGCGGCGGAAGCGTCAAGCTGCCGCCGGTGAGCGTGAACGCCGACGGCACGTACACGTTCACCGACACGCCCGCCATCGCCGGCAGGTACAGCTACCTCGCGTTGTGGTCGGGGGATGCCACGGCCGGGCCGGCCAAGGCCGTCTATCAGATCATGGTCGAGTGACCTGACGGCCGTGCCCGGCCGTCGGGCCGGGCACGGTCACCCACAGCTGAACCCCGGCTTCTACGACACCTTCGTCAGCGCAGGTCAGACGGTGCCTCGTTGGAAATCTCCTCATTGCTACCGGAACCCCTACCTGGTGACACAACTCTTCACGACACCCCGACTTCGCTTTCTCCTCGGGTGGGCCGAGAACGTGCCGGCATCGCCTTCCGCCGCATCTTCATCCACACCGGCATCGAGTCTTGCCGCTCACCGACTCCCAGCGCCACCCGCGTCACCGCCTGCCTCGTACCCGGGGCCCGACCGGCGACTCAAGATGATCTCGTTGCTGCGGTTTTGGCCCCGATACTGGGACGATGCGCGAGAACACAGGCCTGCATGGCGACGTGCCGCTGTCCGGCGGGCGGATGACCGGCGGGGTCACCCGGCGTGGTCACGTGGTGCGGCGGCCGATGGGGCCGTGGTCGCCGGCGGTGCACGAGCTGTTGCGGCACCTGGAGGCCGTCGGGTTCGACGGGGCGCCGCGGGTGCTGGGCACCGAAGGGGACACCGAGGTGCTGAGTTTCCTGGAGGGAGAGGTGGCCTCCGATCCGGAGTGGGAGCCGGGCCGGGGCGCCCGGCTTCCCTCCTGCGCCCGAAGTGAGGAGGGCTTGGCGGCGGTCGGCCGGCTGCTGGCCCGCTTGCACCGTGCCGTCGGTGGGTTCGTCCCGTCCGAGACCGGCTACCGGTTCCGGCCGCACCCGCGCGGCCGGGAACAGATCGTCTCACACGGCGACCTGGGGCCGTGGAACACCGTCTACCGCGGCGATCTGCCGGTGGCGTTCATCGACTGGGACGCGGCCGGGCCGATCGAGCCGGTCACCGAGCTGGCCGCGGCAGCCTGGGCGTTCCTGCCGATCGCCCGTCCAGGGCAGCTGCGTGAGTCCGGGTTCGATCCACTGCCCGACCTGGCGTCCCGGCTGCGGATCCTGGTCGACGCCTATGGCCTGACGGACCGCCTGGCGATCCTGCCGGCACTGCGAAGGACGAAGCTGGAGCAGGCCGGGCAGGTGGCCGACTGGCCGATCGGCCCGGCGGACTCCGCCGTGTCGCTGGAGTTCTTCGCAGCCGAGCTGCGGCTCTTGGAGGAACTGCTGCCGGAGTTCCAGCGGGCGTTGTAGAGGCACGGACGAGAGCGATCATTGCCCCCGTCCCGCGGGCTTCCTTCAAGGCGACCGGGGATGTTGGGTTGGGTCGGACCGGGGCACCCTGCCGTGACCACTCCCGGCGGGTTTCCCCGTCCGATCCAATACGGGGTGTCGGCAAGACTCGCACCATCAGCCCCAAGCCAGGCGTTCGCGCAGCTCAGCCGACCTGAGCCAAAAGGACGGAACATGCGTTCCCGAAAAGGCCGGGCGTCCCATCGGACGCCCGGCCCGCCACCGGCCCGCTCCCGCGAGGCCGGTCGCTCAGAACTCGCAGTTCTCCTCGGTCTCGCCGGTGCAGGTGTCGGTGTCGGCGCCGCCGTCGGTCGTGTCGTTGCCGCCACGGCCGTTCAGGAAGTCGTCGCCGGTGCCGCCGACGAGGACGTCGCGGCCGCGGCCGCCCCAGAGGGTGTCGTTGCCGGCCGAATCGCTTCCCACGCGCCGCAAGAAGCTCAGTCCGCATAAGCCCAAAACCCGCAGTCGATCGTGCATGGGATCGCATTCCCGCTGTTCGGAGGTTGGAGGGAAGGCGCGGGAACGCGCCAGACGGATCGAGTCCTATATATCGGATAAAGGGTCGTTATCACGTACATCGCCGACATCATGGCACCGTTGACCGGCAGCGGCGCTAAGACGGCGGCCGCGCGACCCGGTCACATCGTCCAGTACTAGTTAAGAGGCCCGCTCACCGCTTGTGCCGCGGGCCTGCGTGAAAATTTCAGCCTCGACGTGCGCGGATGCCTGCCCGCGCCCCCGGCGCTGGTCGGTCCGACCTGCCCGGTCTTATGGTGACAATCTCGAACCTCCGGCCTCCCGCGAGAGGGACACCATGGCACTCAGCGTTCGTCATCCTGCCCGGGTTCTGCGCCTCGTCCTCGTCATCGCCTTGACGCTGACCGCCGGCGCGGTGCTGTTCGCTCCCACCGCCCTCGCCGCCACCTATCGCTCGGCCACCTCCTCGGGCTGGGGCCCCAGCCCGAATGCGGGAAGGGCGGCCGCCGAAGGCAACGCCCGCGCCGCGCTGAACCAGCAGGCCGCCGCGGCGGGCGAGGTCTGCTCAGGCGTGTCCGTCACCACCAGGCACCTCTACACCGCGCCCGACGGTTCGGCGTGGATCTATGAGGCGACCGCGTCGGGCAATTGCGTGGTCCCGCTGCTCACGTCGCCGCTGTCGCGCGCCGAGACCCGTTAGGGCGGCACGAGCCCATACGGGGTGCCACCGAAACACGGCAGAGACACGGGGCTGAGGAACAGCGGAACAGCCATCGGCGATGAGAAAAAACTTGCTGCCTGTGTGGCCGTGAGCTGCTCGGCGACGACGTAGGGGTCGGTCGCCTCCCACGCCACCTCAGTCCAGGAGGCGTTCTCGGCGACGTCGACGGCCGCACGGCAGGCCGGGACGCCATGCTCGCGAGGCCGGTCTCCCATCGACTCCCAGCACGAGGCGCAGCGCACGAACGCCACCTTCTCGGCCATCGCCGGGTCGGTGTCAGCCACGGCCGCCTGCCCACCTGCGGACGAGTCGGCGGTGTTGACGAGTGCGATGGCGACCGGGCCGGTGAAGACCACGCGCATGAACGAGGGGGTCCGGCGGCGAGGCCGGGTGGGTCACGGCGGCGGGCACCGCCGGTGGCGGTGTCGATGACCGAGACGGTGTCGGCGCCCCTGGAGGCTCTCAGCGCCGCCACGACCGTCGCTGCGCCCAGGGTGGTGTTCGGTGCACCCGCAACGGCGCCCGCTCACCGCTGGGCGCCGCGCTGTGGGCGGCCCGCAGCCACATCCCGGTCACCTCCGCCGGAACCCACCCCGGCCCCTACCTCAACCCGCGAGCCGTCAGCACCGCCCGCCGCCACGGCCTGCACCTGGGCCGCTCTCACACCGCCCACATCCGCGACGTGCTCGACCCCGGCGACCTGGTCGTCGCCGTCTGCGACAAGGCCTATGAGGAACTGGGCCCCGACCCCCGGCGCGTGCACTGGTCGGTTCCCGATCCCGGGCCGATCGACACCGACGAGATCTTCGAAGATCTCATGTCCCAGCTCACCGAGCGCGTCGACCGGCTGACCGCCCTGACCGCCACCCCGGCGGCGCCGCCCCGAGATGGCGGCCCTCACTCCCCGGCGCCGTAGAGCCCGCCATGATCCGTGCGCGGCGAGCCTCACCATTTTCGCCGAGCGGTGCGCCATGGCGGCGTGCCTGCGCCGCTTTCGCAGACAAGGACCCGTACGCCATGGATCCGATCTTGCACTTGCAGGACCTGCACCTGCGTCTCGGTGACCGGTTCATCGCCCGGGGGCGCACCTGCGGGTCCGGCGCGGTCAGATCGCGGCTGTGACCGGCCCGAGCGGCAGCGGCAACCGAACCCCGCCGGTGATTCGGGCACGCGCCCACGCCACACCACGGCCCCCCACCGAGACGGTCGCTCCACCGAGCCGGGCCGCAGAGGCCCGCAACGCGCGCTGCTCGTCCTCACGCGGCCGGACGACCCGCCGTGGGCCGCTGGCTGCTGTGGCCGGTGACCCACATCCGGGATGTCCGCACCGAGTTCCCGGTCAAGCGGATTTTGCCTCTCAGCCGTGCGTGTTCTCAAAAGTCGTGACCGTCTCCATTGCCGAGGACACGATCTTCTCGCAAGCCGGGTGACCCGCGCAGATCGGCTTACTTCGGGGTTAGGGACACGTTCGGGGGAGGCCGTCACAGGTGACGCGGCAGCCCGCCGCCGCTACCGGCGGGCGGCGTGAGAGGGCAGCCTGGCCGCCGCCGGGACGCCGAGCGCGGCGACGGCGGCGAGAAGCAGCAGCGTGGGCCCCATCGCGCCGCCGAAGGCCGCGGCCGTCCACCGCGGTCCCCCGCCACCGGCGTGTCCGGCGGCCAGGCCGGGCGCGATGAGCGTGATCGACGTGGTGGCCAGGGCGATGCCCAGCGCCGGGCCGATGTTCATGACGGTCTGCTTCAGTCCGCCGGACACGCCCGCGTCGTCGGCGGATGCCTGCTGCACGACGACGGCCGTCGCCGTGACCATCACCGTGCTGAAGCCGGCGCCCAGCATGAGGAACGCCCCCGTCATCACCGGCGAGGCCGCCGGCCGGTCCGCGCCGGCCAACAGCAGCATTCCCAAGCTGACCAGGGCCATCGCCGCCAGGGCCGTCCGTCGGGGACCCTGCCGGCGCAGGAGCACGGCGGCGACCGGCGCGCCGACCACCATCATCACCGCCGGCGGCAGCATGCGCAGCCCGGCCTGCAGCGGGTCCAGCGCCAGGACCTCCTGCAGGAAGTAGCTGCCGACGAACAGTGCCCCGAACATCGCCGCGGCGGCTGTCAGCAGGACCGCCAGCGCCGCGGTCAGCGTCCCCGACGCGAGCACGTGCCGGGGTACCAGCGGGTGGGCGGCGATCCGCTGGTGCCGGACGAACGCGCCGCCCGCCGCGACGGCCGCGGTCAGGCTGAGCGCGGTGCCCGCGGTCCATCCCGCGCGCGGTGCCTCTGCCAGGGTGTGGATCAGGCACGCCAGGGCCGCGGCCAGCAGGCAGGCGCCGGTCAGGCCGAGCCGGCCGGCACCGACACCGGTGCCGGTGCCGGTGCCGCGCGGTGCCGGTGCGCGGACGGCCAGAGCCGCCACGCCGATCGCGAGCGCGGGGGCGATGTTCAGGAGGAACACCGAACGCCAGCCGAAGTGGGCGGTCAGCGCGCCGCCGAGGAGCGGGCCGACGGCGGCCGCCAGGCCGATGGCGCTGTTGCGCACCGCGATGGCCATCGGGAGCCGGTCGGGCGGGAACGCGGCGCGGAGCATCCCGAGGGTGGCCGGTTGCAGCAGCGCGCCGAAAAGTCCTTGGGCGACGCGCAGGCCGATGACCCAGCCGATGCCGGGTGCCAGCGCGATCGCCGCCGAGGTGGCGGCGAAGCCCAGGGTCCCGGCGGCGAAGACCTCCCGGTGACCGTAGCGGTCGCCGAGCCTGCCGGCGAGGACGAGCAGGGCGGCCACGGCGATGAGATAGCCGGTACTGGTCCACTGGACCTGCGCGAACGAGGCGTGCAGGTCCCGTTGCATGGCGGGCTGGGCGATGGTGAGCACGGTTCCGTCGAGAGCGACGATGGCCGCCCCCGTGACGCTGCCGGCCAGCGTGAGGTGGCGGTGACGTCCCGGTCTCACCGCGGTTCCGGCCCGAGGTGCGCCTCCAGCGCGGCCCGCAGCAGCGATTCGAGCTCGGTCGATCCGGTGGTCAGCTGCAGGCTGCCCCAGGCCCACAGCTGGGCGATGCCGTGCGCGTTCGCCCACAGCACGCCCGCGGCGATCCGCGGGTCCACGCCCGGCCGCAGGCCTGCCCGGGTCAGCAGATCCACCACGACGTGGAACAGCGGCAGGCTGGCTTCCCGCAGGCCCAGATGGTTGCTCTCGAGCAGGTCGTGGCGGAACATCAGCTCATACATGCCGCGGTTGGCCAGCGCGAAGCCGAGATATGCCCGGCCCAGCGTCGTCAACTGCGCGCGCGGATCCGCCCGGCCGTCGTCCAGCGCCCGGACGACCTCGGCGCCCAGGGCCGCGAAGCCCTCCCGCGCGATGGCGGAGAGCAGTTCCAGGTGGGTGGGGAAATAGCGGCGCGGTGCGCCGTGCGAGACTCCGGCCCGACGGGCGATCTCACGCAGTGACAGCGCCTGCGTCCCCTCTCGGGTCACCAAATCCACGCCGACCTCTACCAGGCGGGCCCGCAGCCCGGCGTCCTCCTCGCGCATAGACACTGTCTACCAGCGTCCAGTAGACAGTGTCTACCCACCCGTGGATCGACGGGACGCCCCCATGCCCGCTTCTGGGGGCACCGCCTCTCTCAACAGGGCGGTGCGGCGCTGCGGGCGGCGGGTGCGCTAGTCGTTGTCCTGCTCGACGGCCTCCCACAGGAAGGCGCTGCTGCCGGTGATCTGGCTGCTGCGGGAGTCGAACGTCGCCGAGCCGTTCACCGCGTCGTCGTCCTCGGCCGCCGTCACGGTGAGAGGTTGAGGGACGTCCCAGTTGTCCGGGGTGAAGGTCAGCGGCGGTCCGGCGGACAGGTCCGTGTCGCCGTAGACCCGCGCGGTGCCCACGATGACGTTGCCCGGGGGCCGCTGGCTGAGCCGTACCTGGACGCTCGCCGTGCCGCCCTCGGGCACCGTGAGGTCGGAGGGGGAGATGAGGATCCGCAGCCGCGGGGGTGAGGGCGAGGGGCTGGGTGAAGGGGTGGGACTCGGCACCAGCTTGACCGTGCACGGCACGCCGTTGAGGGCGAAGTCCGTCGGCGGCGGGTTGCTGCCGGTCCAGGTTCCGTTGAAGCCGATGTTGAAGGTCCTTCCGGAACTGATCGATCCGCCCCACGCGGGGTTTCTGGCGGTGACCCGCTGGCCGCTCTGGCTCCACTGCGCGCTGAAGCCACCGGTGATCCGCTGGGTGCTCGGGAAGGTGAAGGTCAGCGCCCAGCCCGTGAGCGGGTCTCCGGTGTTGGTGATGTCGATGAAGGCGGTGAAGCCGCCCGACGAGGTGCCCCAGGTGTGCGAGGTATAGGTCACAGCGCAACCGACCGCCGCGTCGGCCGAGGTTGCCGTGCCGCCTATGACGGCCCCGGCCGCGAGCAGCGCGGTGGCCGCGGCCGACGTCAGAACCCTGTTCCGTGACAAGCCCTTACCGAGTTTCACTAATGACCGACCTCCCGTTGAGACACCCCGTTGGCCGCCGCCCGTCTGCGTCGGCGGTTTCAGGTTCGGACGGTTCTCGGAGGATGTACAGACACCGTCGTCGCCCGTACGGTCACCGCCTCCTCTGAGCCCGTGCGAGACCTGGGGAAGAGCCTTCGAGACCTCGGGAAACGCCGCCCTCGTCCCCGCCGTCCAGGCGGGGGCGGCAGGCGGAACCGGATGAAAGATTCACGCGGCGCCGGCGGGCCGCCGGTGACGATCAGCACGTCCTCGCCGCGTCCCAGCACCGGCTGGAGCCGCACCACGACCACCGACATCACCACGGCGTCGAGCACCGTCACCCACCAGGGCCACGACGGCAAGAGAAAGTAGAACAGCCAGGACGCCGGCGCGATGTACAGCGCCACCCGCAGCCGTCGCACGTCCCGGTCCAACCCACTTTCGATCAGGGCTTTGGCCGGCTCGCCGCCCTTTCGGCGCCCGTCTCGTCCGTCCACCCGGGCCGCCGACCTCCCGGAGGTCGGCGGCCGGATCCCGCGGGTGGAGGCGCGTCGCCGGATGCGCACCGGTCATCCGGCGGATGGGCCGAGCGCGTGGCCGATGCGCGCGTGCAGCGTTCCGAAGCGCTCGACGAGCTCGGCCGGTTCGTGGACGGTGAACTCGAAGCCGAGCAGGGTCACGTGCAGGGCGAGCCCGTCGAGGGAGTCCGAGCCGACCCACAGGGTGCAGCTGCGCTCGTCGACCGCTTCGATCACCCCTGTTTCGGCCGACACCCGTTCGGCCACCCGTGCCGCCGGGGCGTACATGGTGAACCGCGCCCGGTGGCGATATCGGCCGACGCCCACGGCCCAGGACGCGTACCCGCCGATGTCGTCGGCGGGCGGCTCGCGGGGACTGAACCGGGGACCGGCCGGGGTCCGGGTCCGCAGCCGGTCGACCCGGAAGGTCCGCCAGTCCGCCCGGTCGAGGTCGTAGGCCACCAGGTACCAGCGGTGGCCGGCGTGGACGAGCTTGTACGGCTCGACCGTTCGGGTGCTCTCGGTGCCGTCATGGCTGCGGTAGTCCATGCGCAGCCGCTGGTGGTCGCGGCAGGCCGCGGCGATCGTGGTCAGCGCCTCGGCCGAGACGACCGCGCCCGGCCGGTGCTGGGCCACGATGGCCGCGTCCAGCGTCGCGACCCGGTATCGCAGCCGGGGAGGCAGGACCTGTTCCAGTTTCGCCAGAACCCGCATCGACGTCTCCTCGATCCCGGCCACCGTACCGTTGGCCGCGGTGCGCAACCCCACCGCGACCGCGACGGCCTCCTCGTCGTCGAGCAGCAGCGGTGGCATGGCGGCCCCGGCACCCAGCCGGTATCCGCCGACGTTCCCGATCGTGGCGTGCACCGGATAGCCGAGCTCGCGCAGCCGATCGATGTCACGGCGCACGGTGCGCACCGTCACCCCCAGCCGCTCGGCCAGCTGCGGACCGGTCCAGTCCCGGCGCTGCTGCAACAACGACAACAGCCGGAGCAACCGGGCGGACGTCTCAAGCATGCCCCCATTGTGCATCGCAACGAGGACAGTAGCTGACCTCGTTGGCTGACATGATCGTCTCAGTGACCGCCGCCGACCGGAGCAGACGCCGGACGGCGTGGTGCCGGCGGGTCCTTCGCCCGGAACACCGGTCACGGGTCTTCAGGCGGGTTCGCGACCGGGCCCAGCGACGCGAACACGCCCAGTCAGGGCACCACCCCGCGCACGCGGCCGAGCGCTTCGTGCCGACACAGAGGAGTCGTGTGTTGAACAGCGAGATCAAGCCGTTCCAGGTCCACATTCCGCAATCCGAGCTGGACGATCTGCAGCGGCGCCTGTCCGCCGTTCGCTGGCCCGGCCAGATTCCGGACGTCGGCTGGAGCCGCGGCGTGCCGGTGGATCATCTGAAGGAACTGACCGAGTACTGGACCACGACATACGACTGGCGCGCGACGGAGAAGCGGCTCAACCGGCACCCGCAGTTCACCACCCGGATCGACGGGCTGGACCTGCACTTCATGCACGTCCGCTCACCCCACCCGCAGGCGTTCCCGCTGATCCTCGCGCACGGCTGGCCCGGGTCGATCGCGGAGTTCCTGGATGTGATCGAGCCGCTGACCGACCCCGACGACCCGGCCGACGCCTTCCACCTCGTGATTCCCTCGCACCCGAACTTCGGGTTCACCGGGCCGGCCGCGGCGGGCTGGGACGCGCGCCGCATCGCCACCGCCTACGCCGAGCTGATGTCCAGGCTCGGCTACGACAGGTACGGGGCGCAAGGCGGCGACTTCGGCTCGATCATCGTGCCCGACCTCGGGCGGGTGGACCCCGAACACGTCGCCGGTGTGCACGTCAACGCGGCCACCGTCGGGTTCATCCCTCTCGGCGACGTGCCCGCGGACACGGTCCTCACCGACGCCGAGCAGGCCAGGCTCGACCGGATGAACCAGTTCCTCTCCGACGGCAACGGCTACTTCCAGATCCAGGCCACCCGCCCGCACACGCTCGGCTTCGCCCTGGCCGACTCCCCGGTCGGCCAGCTCGCCTGGATCGGCGAGAAGTTCCACGACTGGTCCCACCCCGCGGGCTCGATCGGAGCCGACCACGTCATCACCCACGCGATGATCTACTGGCTGACCAACACCGGCACGTCCTCGGCCCAGATGTACTACGAGTCCATGCACACCGGCAACTGGCCCACGCCTTCCCAGGTGCCCACCGGCGTGGCCAACTTCGCCGAGGACATCGCGATCCGCTCCTTCGCCGAACCACTCAACAACATCACCCGCTGGACCGAGTACGACCGCGGCGGGCACTTCGCCGCGCTTGAGGTTCCCGACTTGTTCGTGGACGAGCTGCGCACCTTCTTCCGTACCATCCGCTGAACATCCGGCCACCGTGTCCCGGCTGGAGCTTCGACCGGGAACGCCCTGCTCCTCCTGAAGGAGGAGCAGGGCGTTCCTCGCATTGCGGGAGCAGTCCCCGAGACGCATCAGACCTCGTCGTGCGGAATGTCGGCGAACTTCTCCGGGACCAGGTAGCGGGTGGACTCGCCGGCCCGCAGCACGGTCGGCGGCAGGCCGATCTCGGTGTCGAGGCTTCCGTGGGTGGCGGCGGTTTTCCGCGCAGGTGCGGGGCCATCGGCGGCATGGCCTCGTCGACGACGGCCGCGCCGCCGATGCTCTTGCCGCGCTGCCCCGCGGCGGCAGCGCGGCCTCGGCTCCGAGGGCGGTTACAGAGCGGTCATCTCAAGGCTGACCACGTACGAGTACGCCGTCTGCTCGGTCCCGGTGAGGGTCCTCGTGATGGTCCTGGTGGCGCCCGTGGCGAGCCCGGCGCACGTGCTGCCGAGGGCGGTCACCGTGCCGAGCAGGTCGCCCTGCCCCCAGGCCGGGCCGTCGGTCTCGCGCAGCTCGAAGGCCACGTCCTGGGTGCTCTGGATGATCGAGGTCGGGTCTTCGAAGTCGCCGGGATCCCCGTCGCCACCGGCGTTCATGCCGAAGTAGTTGGCGTTGAGCGTGGGGAACAGGTTCCCACCGACCAGGAACCGGACCTCGTCCCGGCCGTCCCGGTCGGCTACGTTGCCGGCGTCGATGTCGTACAGTTCCACGCGGCACGAGCCGGCCATGGCGGCCGCCGGGGTCGCGGCCAGCGCCATCGGCGCCACCAGACCTCCGGCCAGGGCGAGTGCGGCGATCACCTTACGAGAATGCATGCTGCTCCTCCTGGAGACGCTGACGCTTCGCGACCGTCGCGAAACGCGGCATCAGAGTCGCGGACGCGGCGTGAGCACATCGTGAGATCACAGGTCAACGGCATAGAGCACACGATCTCCGTGCCTTCTGACACAGCCGGGCGGCAGGCACGCGCCTACCGTCCTCGTATGGGAGACTCCTTCAGCCTGCTGCTGCTCGGCACGCCCGAGCTGGCTGTCGGGGGAAGGCCGGTGCGGATCCGTTCCGCCAAGACCCGGGCGCTCCTGTGCTACCTCGCCACCACGCCGGGGGCGCGCTCGCGGGCCGAGCTCGCGGGGCTGCTGTGGGGCGAGCGTCCCGACGCCAACGCCAGGGGCAGCCTTCGGCTGGCACTGTCGGAGCTGCGCAGGGACGTGGGCGGCTGGCTCGACATCACCCGCGACCACGTCGGCTTGCGCGCCGGCGACGGCTGCTTCGTGGACTACCGGCAGCTCACCCGGGACCCGACGGTGGCGGGGGCGCTCCGGTTGTGGCGCGGGGAGTTCCTGGACGGTCTCTCCTTCGGGGACGCGCCCGCGTTCGCCGGGTGGCTGGAGTGCGAGCGGCGGCGGGCCCGGCTGGTGCTGCGCGAGCTGCTCGTGCGCGCCGGGCCCGCCGCCTGCGAACACGTCGTGCGGCTGGCCAGGATCGTGACGGAGCTGGACCCGTACGACGAGGAGGCCCACCGGGTGCTGATCGCCTCCCTGGCCGGGTCCGGGAACCGGGCCGCGGCCCTGGCCTGCTACGAGGAGCTGCGCCTGCGGCTGGCGCGCGAGCTGGGCGTCGATCCCGCACCCGAGACCCGCGCGCTCCGCCGGGACCTCACGCCCCGGCCCGCGACCGTCCGCCGGGCCGACCCGCCGGTCCCCGGGGCGGAGCTGGTCGGCCGCGAGTCCGACATTCGCCGCCTGCGTGCCCTGCTGTCCCGGGAACGCCTGATCACCCTGTCGGGCCCGGGCGGCATCGGCAAGACCCGCCTGGCCATCGCCGCGGCGGAGGCCGGGGACCGAGATGCCGCGTCCCTCTCCCCCGCGAGGACCTCCACGGGGACCTCCACGGGGACCGGGAGGCACGACGCCGACTCCCCTTCCTCCGCGAAGCCCGGTGAGCACGACACCACGTTCCCCTCCGCGACGGATGTCGCGTTCGTGTCTTTTGTCGGGGTACGGGCGGAGGCGGCCGTGACGACGCTCGCACGCCGGCTCGGCGTGGACCTCTCCCCGCCGCGGCCCGCCGCCGAGCTGCTGCTCGCCGCCCTCGCCGGTCGCTCGACGCTGCTGGTGCTCGACAATCTCGAACATCTGCCGTCCTTCGACGGGGTGATCGCGGAGATCCTGCGGGTGGCGCCGGGCCTGCGGGTGCTGGCGACCAGCCGGCGGCGGCTGGACGTGCCCGGACAGGTGATCGTCCCGGTGGAGGGGCTCGCCGAGCCGGCCGCCGAGGCGTTGTTCGTCGCGCGGGCGCTCAAGGCCCGGCCGGGGTTCGACCCCGAGCGCGAGGCCCCGCTGGTGGCCGCGATCTGCGCCGCGACCGGCGGGCTGCCGTTGGCGATCGAGCTGGCGGCCGGCCTGCTGCGTGCCGTGCCGTGCGCCGACCTGGCCGAACGTCTGGGCGTGGACACGGGGCTGCTGTCCACGACCGGGCCCGCCGCACGGCCCAGGCACGCGAGCATGCGTACGGTCTTCGAGACGTC